>NZ_CP017834.1:1757337-2057337 GCF_001907975.1 Silvanigrella aquatica | reverse complement strand
GGAAGGCCATGTCTCCAGAACAGTGTTGACAATGCAAAGTGAAGGTGTTCAAGAATTATTTGAAAATTATAATAAATTATTTTTCTCTGCCTTTGATGTTACTCTTGAAAATGTCAATATTGTTAAGCAAGAAAATGAAGTTGTTGTTCGAATTGCTGATGAAGGAATTGAGAATTATTTAAGTAAAAGCGATAAACTTTCACTTGCCTATGAGCATGTTTTTAAACGTATTGCACAAAAAAAATTGGGTGATATTTCCACACGCATTAGTATCGATGCCGGAGAATCTGCGGAAAAACGTGAGGAACGATTAATTGGAATGGCGCGATCTTTGGCAGAAAAAGTGAAAAAGACAGGAAAAAGTGTTATTCTTTCATCTAAAAGTAGCCAAGAAAGGCGTGTTATTCACTTAGCTCTTGATGGCTTTGTGGGTGTGGCAACGCGCAGTGTGGGTACGGGAGACAAACGTCGCTTAGTTATTTATTCTACTGAAAAAAGAAACAGTTCCAGGCAAAATCAAAACTCTTCCCATCCTGCTCAATCGCCAAAAGAAAAAGGCAATTTGAATGGAAAGAATTTAGGTGCTTCTTCTAAATTTAAAAAGAAAGTACATAAAAAAAGAATGCCCCATAATGCAGCTGCAAAACAAAATTCAGAAAGAAAAGGGGCGGTTTCAAGTTCCCACAACGTTGATGAAGAAGATTTGAAAGCAACAGGGACAAAAAAAAGGTCGTCGTCACTCGCTAAAGAAGATTAATGATACCCCTTGCCTCAAAAGTTTTTAAAGGCAAGGTTACAAACTTTGTCATTTAAAACAAGGAATACGGGATTGAGTTCAAGTTTTGATTCTATTTTTGCATTAGCTTCCCCTTCTGTGAGAAGTGCTATTCATCTTCATCGTATTTCAGGGCGAAATTTAATAAAAATAATTTCGCCTTATATTTTTTCACCAAATGGAAAAAATATTTATAAATTAAATTATTTTTCTGATATGCCGCAGGACAAACCTTTGTCACGTTATGTTTTGATTAAAGATCAAAATGGAGAAATGATTGACGATGTTATTTTAACCTATTTTCCCGCACCAAAAAGTTATACGGGCGAAGATGTCATTGAAATTTCGGTACATGGAAATCCATTAATTTCTGCAAAGTTACACAGTTTATTACGTAACATAGGAATGCGAGATGCCGAGCCAGGTGAATTTACCCAACGCGCTGTGTTAAATGGAAAATTGGATTTAGCTCAGGCAGAAGGTATTAATCAATTGATTCATACCGAAACCTTGGGAGGAATTCATCTTGCAAGAAATACAGTTGATGGTGTTCTCTCTAAGGAAACAGAGGATATTCGCGAACAATTGATTGGTATTTTATCTTATTTGGAAGCACACATCGATTTTGCTCCCGATGAAGTAGGGGATTACGATCCCGTATCACTGCTACCACAAATGAAAAATGCAATTAAAAGATTAGAAATATTATTGGGTACTTATTCTAGTGGATTAAAGCTTCGTGAAGGAATTAAAGTGGCGTTGGTTGGAAAACCCAATGCGGGAAAATCAAGCTTATATAATTCCTTGTTACGATACGATAGAGCTATCGTAACAAATATTCCGGGGACAACCCGAGATGTGCTAGAAGATCGCCTTGTTATTCAAAATAAAGATTTTGTCTTAATTGACACGGCAGGAATTCGGCATACTTCAGATACCGTTGAAAAAATGGGAGTGGAACGCAGTCTAAAAACAGTAGCCATTGCCGATATTATTTGTTTAGTTATTAATATTGAAAATATTCAACAAGAAAATATAAATAATTATATTTTATCGGAATTAAATCAGTTTATTCATGAAGTGAATATTCATTCAAATCAAAAAATTCTTGTTGTTATTAGCAAAAAAGACTTATTGCTTAAAAAAGATATTCATTCTTTGCAATGGTTGGACGAAAACTCAATATTAAATATCGATAAAAAATTTAATATGAATTGCCTCATTCAAAAATTTATTTTTACTTCAATTGATGATAATGAAAGCTTATCTCAAGAGTTGGTCAATTTACATAATGAAATGACAGGTCAATTGGCAAAAAAGGAAAATCCTGCGCTTATCTCCACGAGACAAAAAGATAAAGTTGAAATTGCTATCAAATGTTTAAATGAAGCAATTGAACTTGTAGAACAAAAAGATTACCCCGAAAAAATTTCTTCCATAATAAATCAATCAAGACAATCTCTTCAAGAAATTGTGGGTGAAATTCATTTGGATAATGTCCTCGAAAAAATATTTTCCACATTTTGTATTGGGAAATAATCTTCTTTTTATAAGATCACATTGATTTTTTTCAATTTCTACTTAAAATGGGACTGCTCTTGTTATCCTTAATTAAGGAGAGTCTTCATGTCAGGTGAAACTTCCGATCGTTTTTTGGGAAAAACAGAAGATTATAAAAAATTTAGGCCGAGTTATCCTTTAGAAATATTCCAATATTTAAAACAAGAACATAACTTACTGGAAAGTAAAATTTGTGCTGAAATTGGCTCTGGCACCGGAAAATTTTGTGAATTATTAATTCAAAATAACAATACTGTTTTTGCTGTAGAACCAAATGCTGAAATGCGTCTTGCGGCAGAAAAAAGTTTGGGAAAATTTAAAAGTTTTATAAGTGTAAATGGAAATTCAGAAAACACAACATTAAAAAGTCAGTCTGTCGATTTTATTTTTTGTGCACAGTCTTTACATTGGTTTGCCAATGAAAAAACGGCAAAGGAAATGAGCAGAATATTAAAGCCTCATGGCAAAGTTGTTATTGTTTGGAATAAAAAGGATTATGAAAAATCTTCCTTTATGAAAGGAATTCACAAAATATTTATTGAAGACTGCATCGATTTTTTGTCTGTTAAGTTAGAAAATATACCTGACGACGAAATTTTATCCAGTTTATTTACTGAAAAATATCAATCTTTTTCGATTGCATCAAAGCAAATTTTGAATTTAGAAGGTCTCTTTGGTCGCATGCAGTCGGCATCTTACGCTCCCCCGGAAAACCACCCAAAATACAAAAAATTTAGAAGTGAAATTGAAAATCTTTTTAAAAAAGAAGAAAAAAAAGGAACTGTTGAATTTTTATATGAAACTGTAACTTATGTCTTTACTTTTTAATTTGGTGTGAACTTATGTCATTAATAAAGGAGAGAACTTTATGAGTCTTGTAGAAGCTTATGCTGCCATGAAACCCAAAGAACCTTTACGTCGTTTTCAATTTAAAAATCGTGAAACGGGGAATAAGGATGTTCAAATTGAAATTATGTACAGTGGAATTTGTCATTCCGACATTCACATGGCACGAGAAGAATGGGGCCCCGGAATGTTTCCTTTGGTACCTGGTCATGAAATTGCTGGTAAAGTAACAAAAGTAGGAGCGGGAGTCACGCGCTTTAAAGTGGGTGATCATGTTGGCGTGGGGTGCATGGTTGACTCTTGTCGCAATTGCAATTCATGTAAAAAAGGAATTGAACAATATTGTGATAATGGCGCCACGTTTACATATGGTAGCAAAAGACGCGGTACCGATGAACCTACCTATGGTGGATATTCCACTCAAATTGTAGCTGATGAAGATTTTGTCTTAAAAATTCCTGCTAATTTACCCCTCGATAAAGCAGCACCTTTGCTATGTGCGGGAATAACAACTTATTCCCCATTACGCCAATGGAACGTCAAACATGGTGACAGAGTTGCTGTCGTTGGGTTAGGTGGTCTGGGTCATATGGCAGTGAAAATTGCAGTCGCCATGGGTGCTGAAGTCACTGTCATCAGTCGTTCTGAAAAGAAAAAAGCCGATTCCATACGCTTGGGAGCAAGGCACTATATTAATACCTCCGAGCCTGAAGCATTTACTAAAAATGCGAATCAATTTGATTTTATTTTGAATACCGTCTCCGCCGAACTCGATTTAAGCCCCTTCCTTAATTTATTAAAACTCGATGCCACTATGGTGCAAGTAGGGGTTCCCGATCGCCCCAATACCGTAAGCATGATTTCTTTAATTGGTCGTAGAAGAAGGCTCGGTGGTTCTTTAATTGGTGGTATTCAAGAAACACAGGAAATGCTCGATTTTTGTGGAAAACATCACATCTCATCTGACATAGAACTTATCCCCGCCGAAAAAATTAATGAAGCTTACGAGCGCGTTGTAAAAGGGGATGTGAAATTTCGATTTGTTATAGATATTCAATCTTTAAAATAATTCAAATCGTTTAATCTCTTTTTAAAGTTGAAAATGAATCCCATTTTTTTGGTTAGTTAATTCCTCAAAAAATTTATTACATAATTAAATTTTTCTATTGATATTTCGGGAAAATTATATATTCTTTATTAAATTTTTTAGAAGGAGTAATACTAAATGAGTCTAAAATATAAAAATGCTGATGAGAATTTTTGCTCTGATTGTGGGCAAATTATAAAATTAAAGGCAGAAATTTGCCCTCACTGTGGTTGCAGAAAATCTGTCAATGTTTCTTGCAATAAAAATAAAGTTGTTGCAGGAGTGTTTGCATTGCTTTTGGGAGGTTTTGGGGGACATAAGTTTTATCTAGGCAAAACAGGTATGGGAATTCTCTATTTTATTTTTTTCTGGACTTTAATACCAGCAATAATAAGTTTTATTGAAGGTATTATTTATTTAACAATGACAGATGAAAATTTTAATCAGAAGTATTGCTTATAAAAATTAAAATTCCATCCTCATTTATAAAAATATAAATTATTAGTAAAAAAAACAAAATAAAATAAAATTTTTTTAATTGCTTATTTGAAATTTAAATTTTATTATTTTCTCAACTCAATTATTTATATTTTAATGTCGAAGGAGAATTTATAATGCTTGCCTTAAGTTTTATGGTTATTTTTATCGCCATGATTTTAATTTTATATAACAAAGAAAAATTATCAATTTATCTGACTTTTTTATGTATAATATTGATTTTTATTTTATTAAAACATTTAGCATCAGATTCTTTAACACTCGTATTTTGAAAATTTGAAAGGCTATGTAAAATGAAAGAACTTGAAAAAAATTTAAACTGTATTTTTATTTTAGCAATTTGCGGCATTTTATTAGGCGCTTTTGCTTTTCAAATAGTATATAAAGAAGCTCCTTGCCCTCTGTGCTTTTTACAACGCTTAGGCATGCTTTCCGTAATTTGTGCTGGTATGATGAATGTTAAATTTGGTATAAAACCCAAATTTTATGGCATTGCTTTATTGGGTTCATTAAGTGGAGCCGCAGTTTCTATTCGGCAAATATTACTTCATATTGCTCCAGGTTCAACACCTTTTGGAAGTCCTATCATGGGATTAAGTTTATACACATGGGCGCTAATTACTTTTACAGTCATTATCATAGGTGTTGCATTTTTATTGTTTCTTTATGATCCTAAAAAATATCAAAAAACTGAAAAAATTCATTTAAATATTTTTAATAAAGTGACATTTGGCATTGCTCTTTCTATTGTTTTTGCAAATGTCATTTATATTATAGTCAATTGTGGTTTGGGTTTTTGTGAGTAAATAATTTGTCTAGTGAAAAAGGTTTATATTTTATTAAATTTAGAACTTGAAATTATTTCTGCTTTAAAAAAATCTGAGGCAGATGTCGTACGTTTGCGTATTATAGGAAATAATGCGACAGAAGGAATTCCTGCGATATATGGTGTAGATGCAATTAAAAGTATCTTTGAACTTACAAATGCAGCAGCATGTTCTGTATTAGATCCAAGATCCGCTTATCTTGGGAAAAAACCTGAGCAGGTTACTCATTATGTTTCTAAGCTACGTCTTGGTCATACTGAAAGAGGAAGTTTTATATTTACTTTACTTTCTCCGGTAAGCCCTTCGTTATTAAAAAATAGTGCACTTGAAAATTTTCCAGAAGATGAGCCTTTTGAAAGAAACGTGACATTAAAACTTTGCGAAGCTCTAGAAGCAACCCACAAAGCACTTACAATTTGTGAAACATCTCAAGATTTTGAAGTCTTTTCATCAGGGATAGCAAATGGAATTAATGCAAATATCTGTCAAGCTCTCTCAAACCTCACAAAGATGTCTGAAAAAATTGAATTAAGCGTTACTTGGGCAAATTCAAGGCCAATCAATAAACCAATTTATAGACAATATTTTTATGGTCGTTGGAGTGGCATTCTTGAAGAAGCAGCAAAACGATTTTCTATTCAAGAGCCAAGGCCAGATGAAAAAATATTTGGGCTTATCGTGAAACTCCATAGAGAACCAAATCAAACTGAAGGGAAAGTCACTGTAAAAACACAAATTGATGGAAAACTATCGTCACTCATTATTCGTGCTGAAAATGATGATTATTCTAAATTTGTGGCGGCTCATGACAAAAAAGCTCCTATTGTTTGCCAAGGAACTTTAATAAAAAAAGCAAAACAGTGGGAACTTCTTCTCCCCATAAATATTCAAGAAGTGACATATGAATAATATTTTCATTGAAAATAAGAAGATCAGGATATTATGGTGTATCGTACAAAATAAAATGGTATTTATTCCTGAACTTCAAGTTTTAAATAAAATCCCTTTTCTTCTTTAAAAGTGTCATCCAATTCTGCAAAATATCTATTTGAAGGGATATGATGATGACGCGGAGGAAGTTCTTTTTTGACAAGAATAAGTGGTAAAATTGTTTCTTCAGGATTTGTCTTATTTATAACTACTTTTGCATAAATTTTTGCAGAAAGCATTCTTAAAGCAATTAAGACATGGAAAGGTTCTGCGCATTTATCGACGGTAAAAAGAACTTCATTTAATATTTCTTTAAGTGAGACATATTGGCTCTTGTTTTTTTGTAAGTAATCTATACTGACATGTTTATAGCGAGCAAGTGTATAAGCACTTTGACGGACAATTTCAGTAAAATATTCTGGGAAAAAAAGCAGTCTATCTATTTCAATGCGGGTGAATCCTGGTAGTTTTCCCATACGTTGTACTGCGCTATTTACTGTAGATATTCTAATTTGTCTTGCCTTCGTTAATTTTTTCATAAATAAATCCAATATAATAAATAATTCAAATCACAAAATTTATTTAATGTAAGAATTTAATTTGATAAATTTTCGCAACAGGAAGAAAATAAAAATTTTTTATTCCATGAATTTATTCAAATTTTTATTATTTTGTTTTCCTATTTCATGGGAAAATGAGAGAAATCTCAAGAAAACAAGGAAAACAAAAAAAATAGTTTAAAAAAATAATAAATATTAAATTCAGCAAATTTTAAAACGATGTGCCACAAAATCCATTATGAATTAAATTGGGATTTTTTTTGAGAAGGATTTTTATGGATGAATTTAAAAATGAGGCAGCAGGAGTGACAAGTTCTATTGTAAGGGGATTGGGAAAAAAAGATACGGCTCCTTTTGTATTAATGGGGTTAAGTATTTTTTTAATTGCAGGTTTATCATCATTAAATATATTTTTAATGTTTAAATTTAATGAAGATGATAGCCAAAAAATCTACATAGATTCTATGACGGCACGCTGGGAAGGAATGTTAAAACAAATGGGAGAATTTACAAAAGAATTATCAATTAGCAATGGTTCTATTTTGCAATTAAAGGAACAAAATATTGATATAAAACAATCTTTATCAGAAGTAAAAAAAGATGTTAAGGATCATGAAAGACGATTAAATAAAATAGAAAGTAAAGTACGATAATGCACTTGAGTCCTCATTTTACATTGTTAGAATTTACGAAGTCCGAAATGGCAAAAAAATTTAATATTGAAAATAGTCCTAATGAAGAGCAAATTGAAAATTTAAAACTCATTTGTAAAAATTTATTAGAGCCCTTGCGAGAGATGCTTCAAGAAAAAATAATAATTCTTTCAGGTTTTCGTAGTTTCGAATTAAATAAAAAAGTAGGCGGTGTTTCAAATAGTCAGCACTTAGAAGGGAAAGCAGCAGATATCAAAGTTGCAGGGATGAATAATTTTCAATTGTATGAATATATAAAAGACAAATTTGATTTTGACCAACTTATTTTAGAATATTATAATAAAAATAATTTACATGCAGGTTGGGTGCATGTGAGTTGGAATGGAGTAAAAAATCGAAAAAAATTCTTTCAGATAAATGACTTATGAATATTTATATCTTATTTATAATTGGTATTATATGCTCTTTTTTTTGTGGTGTTTTTTACGAGTCAAAAAAATCTTATCATGATATACAATTTCAAAAAGAGTTAAATCATAATCATATAAAAAATGAAATTCAAAAAGAATTAAATAATTTAAATGCTAAAAAGAATCAGATTGTCATTAAAAAAACTTTAAAAAAACCAGATGGTACAGTAAAAATTGAAGAAAGTGTTTATATGCAAAACCTACTTTCCATTAAAAATGCGAAAGAAAAAAATTTTAAAAATATTGATAATATTCATTTTATTGAAAACATGAGGATGCAAAAAAATAATGAGTTTTTGAATATGGATTTGTATTTAAAATATATTTATTCTTTTGCAAATTTTTCAACACAACAAAATTTTCAAACTAATATCAGCATTGGTGGTAAAGTGAGCTTTAAAATGACAAATTCGTTTTGGATTTTTACATCATATGAACATCATTTGGCATCAAGAAATAATTTAGCAGAAATAGGCGCTTTTTACAGGCTGTCTTTTTAAGGGAAAGGAAAATCATGAATTTTAAAAGTGAAATGGATAAAGAGAACGAAAGTATATTTAATGAGGTTTTTAAAAATGGCTTGTTAAATAAATATTCTGTTGAAAAAGTCGATATTGAAGAATATTGGAATATTTATTATAACGATTTTTTTAATCAATATCCTGAAGAAATTAATTTTGATCGAGAAGGACTATTAAATAATTCACAACTGCAAAAAAGAAAGAATTTAAACATAATGAATTCTTCTTTAAAGATTGAAAATAATTTAGTTGTGAAGGATAATGGCCAGATTATTGCGCTTTTTCGCAGTGAGCAAGAAAGCGCCGATATTTACTATATGAGGCATGCCGTTGTGCATAAAGATTATAGACGTCAAGGAATTTATATGGATTATTTAAATAAAATACTTCATTATGCACATCATATGGGATTTTCTCAGGTTGTCAGTTGTTTTGTAGCAGCAAATCATCTTATTTATAAAGCAAAAATTAAAAAAGATTTTTATGTGACGTCACTCGAAATAAATCCTGAATATGGCAATATTGTGTGGATTTCTCATTTTTTAAACGAAGATTTAAAAAAAGCTTTTTTGTTTCGTTCAGGAATGGTTGAATTCTCTAAAAAATTATTTCAAAACTCTGAGGGGAATGCAAATAAACTTTTGAATAAGTTGGTGCGTTCCAGTCTGTCATAGAATTTCATATTGCATATTTTTAAAATTGATTTGAAAAATTATTTCTAATTTAAAAAAAAAGGAGGGCGTTCATAATCTGTGAACGCCCTCCTTTTATATCATGAAATTAATTTTTACGAAAGCGATATATAAAATGCAAGTGAGCGGGTTTAAATTTTTCTAAAATGTTAATGCAATCTTGATTTTCTTCTATATTAAATACAAAAATGGCTGTGAATTTAGGAATTTTTTCAACTCCTAAAGAATGCCCTGCTTTTGACTTACTTGCAATAAAATCGATATTGTCCGAGTTTTTTACCAAATGAACATTTTTATCAAATATTTTTGCTATTGAAATAAAAAACTCATCGGTATTTCCACCAGAGGCACACATAATGGCGGCAGCATACTTCTGCCGTTCTGAGATGCTTTTATTTTTATTTTTGATATTAAAAAGCTTCTCCCATTCATCAATTAATAATTTTGAACTGATAGGAAGGCATTCGTCATAAATGGCATTAATATCATTTGAAATGCGATCGAAAATACAAGAAATACCATTCATTAATTTTAAAAAATTTTCTCCTTCCCATAATAATCCTTTGGGAATTAAAGATAATAATATTTCATTATATTTCACGAATTCATATCCTCAAATAAAGAAGCATTTGATGTTAAGGTGAGTGATCCAAAGGTATGTATTTGTTTATCGTTGGTTTTCACATCGCAGTTAATTTTCTTTAAGTCGACATTGTCCATTTTTAATTTAAATTTAATATTTTCAGCCCTAAGAGCTTCTTCAAATTTAAATACTTCTAATAAAGTTTGTGGCGAGCCATTTTCTTTAATCACTTTAATAAATATTTTTTCAAGGTATTCTTTAGAAATAACATTACTATTTGGGACATACAAATGAAAATTCATAGGAACTTTTTTTAAAGTGATCATTTCAATTTCAGTGATAATAGGGCATTTTTGCAATATATTTTCTTTGACTTCTTCGTTTTGTTCGGCGTTAGGAATTTGTTCCGCATCATTGTCGCGTAAAAAGGCTAAGCCAACGCTGCCTTTTTCTGGATAATTTCGATAGCACCAAGCTCTTGTAACGCCCGGAATTTCTAATAACCAATTTTCATAATCTTCTTTGGTTCCTGCGGAAACAGGATTGCAAATGCGAAATAAAACTCGTTCCCTAAACTCATCTAGGCTTTCTACATCAGAACCACTGTGTGTTCCGCTTTCATCAATAATTGCTTTTTTAATGGAAGAAATAGGAGTAACTGGTTTTAATTCTATTCCCTTAGGTAAATTTCCAATAGCACCATCATTCATGGCACAAATGGCAACCACAGCCTTACCGTTTTCAATTTTTCCTTTTTCTGTCGTTTGAAAAATAAAATTGTCAGCCGTTTCCCATTGTGAATAAGCGGGAATTTGTGCCCCATTTATCCCTTCAAATATAGCTTTTCCATAAGATTTTGTTGCGGGTTTTTGCTCTACCCGGTACATTAAAGCCCAGCGTTTTAAAAAATACTCATCGCAGGTGTCAGGCAAAAGTTGTTTCATAGCATAGTCAATTTTACCGTATAAAAGGTGACAAGCACCACCTATAACGCGGGATAATACTTTATTCACGGAAAAGCGAGCGGTGCTGGCATCATTATTAAATCGTGCATAGATATCCGCTTCAATATTTTTAATGATTTCAAGAAGGGCAGGACGTTGATAGGCCATTATGGTTTTACCTCATATTTAAAATGTGATGTGATGTTATTATGATGAATAATAATATTAATAATTAAATTATTTTTTTCAATTTTTGCAGTGCAATCAATATTGTCAACTAATTTATCTTCAATAAGCCAAAATAATGCTTTTTTACAGTACTCTTCCGCACTTTTTGGAACATCTATTTTATTTTTACTTCTTAATATGAGCCAAAGCTTTGATCCTGTATTTTCTCCATCTAAGACATCGGCCCAAAATCCTCTGTTTTCTTTTCCGTCAGGAATTTCAAATTCGTCAACCTTTGCATCGGTAAAGAGAGAAAGGGAAACTCCTGTTTGCAAGGTCTCTTCAAATTGAATTTCGGAACCCAGCATATTTAAATCGAAGCAGCGTTGTTTTTTATCATAAATAAAAGAAATGTCTTTCATGTTAATTTTCCTTTTTCGGAAACAGAAGTGCCATTTTCTGTTGCTGCTACTTCACTTTGTAAAACCAAAGCCTGACTTATAAGGTGATTTACAATGTCTTCACCAATTTTTTGCCAATATTGTTCACCTTCTTTTTTATCTTTGAAGTTTTTCATTGTTTGCCATAAAGAATTACTTTTATGTGGAGAAATGCTTTCTCTCAACAAAGAAATAACCTGATTATTAATATGCTTTACAATGGTTTCACCAATTTTTTGCCAAATATATTCGCTGTCTTTTTTATTGCTGACAGTATTTACCACTTGCCATAATTCTGAACCTAATTGCTTTCCGGTTGACATAAGACTCCTTGTTATTTAAATGTTTCAATTTTTATTTTTAATTCTGCAAAAATTGCAGCATTATTTAAAGGCATAGCACCTGCTAATGTTGTTACATTTGCTTGAACTAATGCTTCTAATGTTTTAGAAAGAATATCTATTAATTCGGCACCGCCGTTTGAAACCGAAAATTTTTGTGTTTTAATTTCGGTTGAGTTACTGGAATTAATGCTTAATTTTTCATTTTTAATATTGAATTCTTTTGTTTTAATATCGATAAGTTTTTCCGAATCAATTTTTAGATTCTCATCTTTGATATTGAATTCTTTTGTTTTAATATCTGTACTTTTATCGGACTCGATTTTTATATTTTCATTTTTAATATTGAAGTCTTTTGTTTTGAAATCGATAAGTTTCTCCGAATCTAACTTAAAATTCTCATCCTTGATATTAAAATCTTTTGTTTTGAAATCGATAAGTTTTTCCGAATCAATTTTTAGATTCTCATCTTTGATATTGAAGTCTTTTGTCTTAATATCGATAAGTTTTTCCGATTCTAACTTAAAATTCTCATCTTTGATGTTATAATCTTTTGTTTTTGTATCAATCAATTTATCCGATGTAATGTATAAATTTTCATCTTTGATTTTAAAATCTTTGGTGATGATATCTATAAGTTCTTCACTTCGGATAAAACTTTTTTTATCTTCAATAGTATATTCATGGGTTTTTAATAAAACTTTATTTTTGTTTTGAAAATGAAGAAAATCTTTTTCATTTGTATAAATGCAGACTTCACCTTCTTTTATCTCATTTTTTCGTGTTTTTTTATTTTCCGTGGCAATAATGTATCCTCTATCGCGCTCTCCTCCTAAAAAAACACAAAGTCCTTCACTTTCTAAGGGAGGGTGGCTGGTATAGCCATACTCTTGCCACCGCTCTATTTTTTCTCGAATTTCACCTGTAATAATTTCAGATTGTATGGTTTGTGTTTTGGTTTTATCGTCCACCATTTTAATTGTGCATTTTGAAATGATGAGATTAAGTTTTCGGGCAATAGGATTTACCATGGCCTGTATTAATTGCTGCATGTTAAGGCATCCATTTTAAAAATATAAAGTATTGTAAATAAACAGATATTTTTTTATTTATTTATTTTGCCTAAAAGTGATACAATTTCATTTTGGGCGAAAGCCATCTTAAATAAAATATTTTTTTTTGTTTTAAAATTTGCAATTTTTAATTTTACCCCTCAAAAAATTAATTTGGTAGTCTAAAAAACTGACTTTTAAATTATAATTTAAATATATTTGCTTTCTCATTTCATATTTTTTTAAATTAATTTTTTACTTTAAATTTAAAGATTTTTAAGGTAGTATTTTTTAATATAATTTCCCTTTTTTTAAAAGTCTTATTTGTTTAAATTACTTTATAATTTAAATTTAATTTAAATTTATTGTATTCAATTATTATAACAATATTTTAGTAATAACTTTAATAATTATTGTTTATTATTTGACAATTTAATTTTACTTATGTATTGCTTTTTTGATTTTTTTAAATATTTTAAAAAAATCATTAATATTAAACTTAATTTTATGAATTAGTATTTAAATGTTTTTTATTTTCTAAACAGGAGGACTTTTTTATTTGATTTATTGTCGCGCTAAATTTTAGCGCATTTTATTTTTACTTAATAAAAAATAAATTAAGGATGATTTATTTTTTATTATTAAATTTTTTTTATAACATATATATTTTGAAGGATTGCAATGGATATGCACGATCTACTCATAGAAGCTATTGAAAAAGATATACCTAAGGATTTTTTAATTAAGGTTATTTCCCAAAATAAAAAAGTCGTTAATGAAAGCAAACAAATAATACAGCAGCAGCAGGAAGCCCTTCTTATGCAAATTCAAGCCAGTTATAAATTTGCTAAAACAGGAATTTTGAATCTGTTGCCTCAGGAAGAAGAGGTGACTGCCGAAGTCAATCCAAAGCTTGTAGACGTACTGAGCGATCATGCGGAATACAAATTAAAGGATCTCGCTCAATTATTTGAAATAAGTTATAAAAATTGCTCGAAAATATTTAATGAAAAAGAAATTCCACATCAACGGCGCGATTGCAAAGGAAAGATTTTTTTAGGAAAGACAGTTAAAAAATATTTTTTGAGTAAAGAACCCAGGGTTTGATTTTGGTTTAAAAGGCAATCAGAGCTACTCAAACCCCACCAAATTCACCTAATGTTTCCTTACTGCGATCGGGTTTGGGTTTATAAGCTTCTTTAAGCACTAATTTTAATTCTGTTTTTAAACCATTTTCATCGCAAACGAATTTCGTTTCTTCTATTAAAAATAATCCATTTACACCGCAAGCAGGGGCTTTAACAGAAACAATACTATTTATTTCCCAAATTTTTTTACGGCTATGAATCCAATCACTGCAGGAGATATTTATATTTAACGACTTTGAAATTTTTTGCGCCATTTCCCATTTTGCTCTTTCGAGGGCTTCGTCTTTTGTAATGGCTTTGTGGGTGAGCAGAGTTTTTAAGCGCGGGCGTTTGACGCTGCTATCTGTTACTTTAGCAATAGCGGTTTTGTGTTTTTCGTCGGGATCGCTAGTGCTCGCAATCACCATGTAGGTATTAAACTTTTCTGTTTCGTTTTGTTCAACACTACACGATAAAATATTTTCGCCTTCCACAAGGGATTCACTGACTTCGGAGCTCACTTCATTTAAAATAAGTCCTCCTTTGGCGTCGGGGTAGGCTAACACACCTTGGTATTTCGCAAGTCTATCGATGGTTTCCCAAACTGTTTCGTTTTGTTGAATGCTTACTTTTTCGATGGGAGCACTGGCACCGGAGCAGCGTGCGGCCACGGAAACGCCAAAGGGAGATGCCAAGGTGCTGGCCATGTCCTTTAAGGATTTTCCTTTAAATTCTTTGGCGTCAGATAAATTGCTGGAGTCGACAAGATCGCCGGTTTTATCGCGGCCTCGTACCGAAAGGGAACGTGATGTTCCCGTATAACTGGTGGAAATGGCATCAATATAACCTTTAATAATAGGCTGACCTTTATAGCTTAATTCGCATTCATCTCCTGCTTTTAATTGCCATTTTTCACCTTGTCCGCTCCAGCGGTCGGTGTAGGAAATTTCAAAGCTCCCACTTATTGCCGCAAGAGAGCGTGTGACATGAGCGGTGAGCCAGCCTTCAAAAATTTTGCCATTTGCTTTTAATTGAATCATGCGATCACCTTTAATATTTGTCCTTTAAATAAATATTCTGGATTTTTAATATTATTTAAATATAAAATTTCATTTTCCTTATCTAAGTTCCCAAACTGTTCAAAACAAAAATTTAAAAGTGTTTGGCGATATCGTATTTTCACTTTGTAAATAACAGGTAATTTATTGGCAATGGAGTTTAAATTGTCATAAATACGAGAGCGTAATTGGTACAGCATGTCGTAAACTTCATCATCAATGGTTTTATTGTGCATGAGGCTATCAATGGCTTCGGCAATGTCATCACGTGCTTTATTGATGTCATTGACACTTAAAAAAGTTGCTGTTGTTACCATTTCACACCAAGCGCAAATGGTAAAAATTTTAATTAATATTTCAAGCTCATAAATATTTTGATCGACTTTTATTTCATCGGGTGATCTTTTTCTATTTTGCATTAAAAAAAACAGCCGCATTTTAAACATGCTTTTATAGGCAAGAATTTTTTTGTAAGACTGCTCCGCAAGTTGCACTTTTGTATAGGTAGCGGAATCGTTTTTATGATCATTTTTAAATAGCATTTGAAACATTCCGGGCATAGCATACGTCGGAATTAATTTCGCCATGGCTTTTTTATTTTTATCACTTAACGATCCTTTTATACAAGAGTCTAAAGCACAAAAAGCACCATAAATTAATGAACTGATGTTACCTGTAAACATTGTTGTTTTATGAATGGAACTGTTCACATTACGTACCACATAGCTTAAATCCGTTGCCAATTGTGTTACGGACGAGACAAATTTTTCAGCATTTTTAATACCACTCATGCTCGACTTTATAGCATCTTGCATTTTATGCAGATATTTTGAAGAAGCATTAAGCGCAGAAAATTTATTTTCAAAAGATTTTTGTGATTTCTCTGTTAACTGGGCACAAGCCGAAAATACTTTCGCAATTTTATTTTCTGTTACTTTTAAAGGGAGCTGAGTCCCTGTTTCTAAAAAGGTAAATTGAATAGAACAAAAGCGTCCTTTTGTATGGGATTCGGAAACAGAAATGCTAGCACATTCGACTTCCATCGAACCTAAATAGGGATGAATTAATTCCCCACTTTTGCCTTTTTCTACAGCTTCAATGAGTTTGTCTCTTTTGGCAAAATAATTGTCCCCTACTAAAAACCCTGTAATTTGGAGAGAACGCTGCTTTTTTCCTAAATCTTCATTATAAGGTTTGTCTTTATAAGGAAAAGAATGAGAAACAATGCGGCGGCCAAATTCACTCTGATGCGATTCCACTTCAAAAGGAATTCCTTTAAAACTGGCCTTTTTTAAATTCTGCACCCAACTTTTTAAACTGTTCATTTATAATATTCTCCTCAATTTATTTAAGTCCTTTTCAAAAAATAATTTTGAAAATAGACTTAAATTCATTTTTTTAAATTAAATTTCATTTCATAGAATTTATTTTTGCAAAATTTGTCTTGTTATTTTATTCGTAGGCCAAATTGTTATATCCCATATGGCAATCTATTTTTGTATTATGATTTGCTTTGGCAATGACCGCTGTTCCTTTAGGCGTATTTTTAAAATCGACCACAATATGATTTTTTGCATTTTCTTGATAAGGACTCATGTCTTTCCCTCGGACAGAAGTTAATTTTTGATGTGGCACAGGCATAGCTTCGTGCTGTTTTGGGATATTTAAATTTAACGAATTTTCACTGTGCGGCACGACAGGTCCCAAGGGCAGGGGCTTTGCTTCCATAGGTAAAATTGGCATGAGCGGTGGCACTGTGGCTTTGCCTAACGGCATGGTTTCATTTGCTAATAATTTGGGTGGCACAGGGCCTTGGGGCAACGAAATTTCAGGAACCGCAGGCGCAGGTTGCTTCGGTGGTAAGGCAACAGGCTCTCCTTTTTTAGACCCAAAACCTAAAAAGCTTTTTGTGTTTTCCCACAAGTTCAATAATTTTTCTTTACAATAATTCAGAGCATTATTTATGGTTTTTTGAAAGGATTCTGGTAAATAGGACATAATTGTATCCCAATGGTTTATGAGTACATCACCAATTAATAGAATCCAACCTAATCCCGGAATTAATCTTGAAACAACGCGAAGGACCACTTTTGCAATATTTCCAATAACTCTAAAAATTGACCCTAAATGTGGTAATATTTTCGTAACCATACCTAATGGATTCTTTAATTTACTTAAAAAAGATCCTGCCTTACTGCCACCACCGGAATTTAAAGGGTTTTTAAATTTTGGAAATTTCTTGGCAAAAGAATTTTTAATTCCTCCCATAGCACCCGAAGCTTTTGAAAGCATTCTTAAGCCCGGTAATTTTTTTATGGGACTTTTAATTTTATCAAATATTTTTCTTGATTTTGTTTTATTAGGAAGAGAGTATTTTCCTTTTTTGAATGATGAATTTCCAGAGAATTTATTTACCGCTTTAGCAAATATCAATACAGATTTATGAAACAAAGCATGAGATCCTGTTTCTTTTTCTTCCTTGCCAAATATTTTTTTAAACCCTTCCGACACTCCTTTTTTTATAGCAAAACCAGCTAAAATGGCTGACAATACCGCAAGAAGGCTCGCTCCCACAGTCAATATGGTTCCATCCAGAGAATTTAATTTTTCAAATAATTTTGTGGCATGATCAATTCCTGAGTTTGCCACTTTTTCAATACCTTGGTTAAAAGACTTTTCCTTTAAACTTTCTACCTGCGATAGTAAGGTATCCCACTTTGCCTCATTGGTGTTTACGTGAGTATCATATGCTTTATCTAAAGACTTTTCCGATTCTTTTACTTGCAATTGTTTATAAATATTTTGAAAACTATTTTGCTCATTTGCACCTTGTGTTAGTAATAAAATAGACTCCACACTTTTTTGTGGCATTATCTGATTTAGATTTTTTTCCACCGCAGCCTTTGGCATTTGTTGCAAACTTTGCTGAATTTTTTCTACAAAATAAGCCATATTTACCTGGCCTGTTTCAGAAAATAATTGCAATTTATCTATGCCTAAACTTTGTAAAGATTTTTCCTGTCCCGCAACTTGTTTAGGAGTTAGATTTTGTTGTGCTACAGTCAGCAGTTGTGGTGTTACTGGTACTTTGTTATTTATTATATTTGCTTGTTGCTGTTTATTTAAGGGCAATAATCCTAAACTGATGCTCTCCATAGATTGGGCTATTTCTGTTAAGGGAACACCAGCACTGTGCAGCTTGCCAAGAATAGCATGGTAATCCGTAATTGGAATTCCTGAGCCCGCGGCGACTTTTCCTGTTTGTTGTGCTAACTGCTCTCTGTTTACTTGATTTAGGTTTGGGAATTGCTCCTGAAAGGCATAAATGCTTTTGTCAATATTATTTTCTGTATGACCTTGTTTTGTAAAGGCATGATATTTTGCAAGCAACTCTTGTGCTTCTTTATAGCTCAGATTTTGTACTTGACTCAACTTTATAGCAGGATCGATGAGCTTTTCTAAACTTTTTATCTTATTTTCAAATGAATTTTCTTCCCTGAGTTGCGTATTTTTTTGAATTGTTTGTAAAACAATTTGCGATGCATCACCGTGTGTTACCCCTGCTTGATTGGCTATTTTCTCAATAAAGGAACGCATTTCATTATTTTTTTTGTCATCAATATTGGCACCCTGCATGGCAAGTGAAATATTTTTTTGAGTATCGCCTCCTTTTAAATAACTGCTAAAAATATTTTTTAAAAAATTTTCACTGGAAGAGCTTTCATTACCTGAAATATTCTGTAAGGTTTGATTTAATTTATCGTGTCCTTGTACCATTTTTTCAGATAATTTGAATATGGCAATTTCAATACTGTGTTCTTTGCCTTCCGCATGTTTATTTAATGAATTAGAATTATTTTTTAATGGTATTCCTTGCCATTGCTTCGCAAATTTCTGAAGAGATGCTGTACTTTTAGCTATTGCCTCTGTAAATTGTAGAACGCTGTTTTCCAAAAATTCAAATGAACTCATGGTAGATAAGAAATTTGTCTGAATTTTATTTAAATTTAATGAAATATTTACTATTTCAACTTTTTTTTGCTCAATTGTATTTTGTGAAATTTGGCTCACGATTATTTTCCTAATTTAAAATTATTAAATTTTATTTTATGATGAAAAACAATTCTTATTTTTCAAAATTAAAATTTTATTTTACTCTTAATTAAAATTAATTTTTTTATTTTTGCAAAAACTTATAATTTATTATGAATAGTAAAGAGGGGATTTAAAAAATATTATAATTATTATTTTGAATTTGCAGTAATCGTAATTTCTAGTACAACATCGCCAGGTTCTGGATAGTAGTCATCGTAACAACCTTCTAGCATATAGTCGGCGACGACAAAAAATTCACTGAGGGGAGTGTTGTCGTCGTAAAAGGGGTGTTTTAAAACTTCAAGCAATTGTGAAACACTATATTTTTGTCTGGCATAAACTTTTTTATTTGGAGTGGTTGTTTTTATATAATATTTATCACAGTCTTCCTTTGTAATATTGTTATTTAATATTTTTCCTTTATAGGTATAGTCTTTTACAGTATTAAGAGTAGAAAAGTTAAAGTGAGTCAATTGTTTTGTAAAAGTATGACTTTCATTAATTTTATATATAGTAAATATTTTTTTTGATGACGAAATTGGGGTGATTGCTTCTTTCAATTCACTAACTTGTATACTTGAAATATCGGGGAGCGTGACATATTCGGGGATGAAGGGAATAGTGCTATGATTTGTTTGATAATAAGTTGCTAAAGTAATTGGCTGACTTCTGCAACTAGCATGAGAATCATTACTATGAGGATGCTTCTTTAGCCATTCAATAAATACTGAATGAGGTAAATTAAGTTGAATGAATTTTTGAAAATTCTCTACAACATTTTGATTGCTATGTGATAAAGATGACATTACTATATTATTATATTGAATTTCACTTGCACAACTAGAGACTTTTATAATTCCATTTATAATTTCTTGCCTATTTGAATATACTCTCGATCTATTTGCAATTAAAACTTCCCTTGTATTTTCTTTTTGCCATTTTATTAAAGTATTTTTATGTTCCTCTAGACCCCACCAGTAGGCAAGGGTATTGTCTCGATTTGTCGTGGTTAGTGGCATGCTTTAATTCCTTATTTAAATATCTGCAATTTTTACAGCATAATATTTTACGTACAAATTTTGAGTAGAAAAAATATTAAAAAATATTTCCTGCTTTTCTTGAATTAAATTTACAAAGGAATAATTTATATAAGAGTTTTTATTGTCTTTAATAAATTCATAATTATTTAAAATAACTAACAATCCATTGCTTATGGTGGCAAATGCAAGTTTTAGGTTTTCCAATTTTTCATAATTTACTTCTGAAATACGAATGGTAATATTGTAAAAACCAGATTCTTTTGCTCTTAATAAATTGTGCGCATGACAGGTTTTTATAATTTGAAAATTTTTACAGTTTATATCTGAAAATTCAATTTTTTTAGAACTTAGGTCTGCATTTTTAAGATGAAGGGGCTTTTGATCAAAAAAATACCCTTTTTTAACTTCATACTCAGGATGTTTGTGTGGTTTAAAAACATTTTCGACAAAGCTATTAAAGTTTTTTTCTACAAAATTATGAAAAGTAGACTCATTTAATTTTCCCGACATATTTTTAATAATATAAGCAGCATAAGCATTAAATATTTCGGTAAAGCGGTTGTCTTGGAGGTTATAATCTCTTTGCAAATTTTCAATAATTTCAGAAATTTTTGTGACAAATTCGTTATTAAATTTATTTAATATTTCAAATAAACTGAGTAAGTTTGTTTTGTCTATATCTGTAGAGACTTTTAAATTTTTAAGTTCTTGTTCCTTGGCTAAAGTTAAAATGGTATTGTTAATTTGTATTTTCCATTTTTCAAGCTCTGTACTTAAGCCCGACAATTGAACTTGAGTGTTACTTTTTAACGTCTCTATTTTTTTATTAATTGCCGTATTTAATTGATGAACATTGCCTTCATCGAGCTGAATTTTTTCGGCCGCAATGACGTTACAAATTTCTTCCTGCACATTGTTTAACCATTCGGCTGAAACAATTGTGCCGTCGGAACCTGTGGTTGTTATACCTTTGGTAAATTTTCGGTCACGTGTTGCTGTGGCGCCTTGAATTTTATCCATTTATTTTTTTCCTTGATATTATTTAGGCCAGTAGGTGACTACGGTGAAGATTTGGTAATAATTAATAATAATTAGATTGGTCGATATAACTTGAAAAGAAAGTTTGTCGTTTTTTTTCATTTCATCGCAGTATAATATATGATGTGAACTCCAATTTGAATTAATATATTGAATATTATTTTTATGATCTTTATTATTTAATACTGATTTAATACAATTATTACTACTGTTGCTACATCCTGTAAAATAAATTTGAAACTGATAAATAGCATCTTCTGGACAAGTATAAATTGTATTATCACTGCTCCAGGGCGATGTTCCACTTTGCAGCATTTTCCCACCAAAAGGAATGGATACATTTACATTGTAAATCTCATGTGCACCTCCTAGATTTCTATGAAAATGCCTTGTCACTTGCCTAGAATATTCATCGTGAGTGTGCTGAACAGGAGCATATTTCCCATCATGATTATGATTTTTTTGTTGATCTAAAGTTGTGTTCATGGTTTCAAGAGAAGAGGTTAAAGTACCATCCACTTTTGTTCGCAAGTCGTTATTGCTTTTTATGGAATACAACCCATAGGCATTTAAAATTTCGGTAAAGCGTTTATCTTGCAATAAATAATTTTTTTCAAGGGAGTCTAAACCGGAATAAAATTTATCAATTAATATGAAATGATTTTCATTAAATTGTTGAAAGGCGGAAACAATGTCGTCTTTGTCTTTGCCATTGAAGTTGTCGAGTTTTCGAATTCTTTTTTCAATGTCGAGGTTTTTTGCAAATTGGCTAATGTTTAATTTTACTTTATCTAATTCTTTTTTTAAATTGTCGGCGCTTTTTTTGGAATCAAGCATAAGGGCGGCAATTTTTTTATCCATTTCGGTTTTTAAATCGGCTTCACGGGGAAGGGTAAGGCTGGTTTCTGTTTTGCCATCTAATATTTGTTTGTGAATGGCTTTTAAAATATCTTCGGTAAGAACCATATTTTCAGTCAATTTAATTGCCGCGTCGGACATAAAGTTCTCCAATTTTCGAGAAAAGAGAACATACTTAATTAAGTAAACAATTAAGTATGCTGTGAAGTGTTTTTTAAATTTTAAAGAAGTTTCATATTAAATAATTTATGTTATTCTTTTTCAAAATATTCGTGCAGTTCTGTCACCCAAAATTTGAGTTGCTTGGCGTTCATCTGCAAGAGCGCATGGGGTTGCCAATGCAGATGATAAGCCAACCCCATTAAGAGTTGTCTGAAGTTGCTTGGGAACTCATAAAAAAATTGGTTATGACCTCAATGCATTTAAAGTAATCGGCAAAGCACATTTTTTTAATCACTTCCACGCGATTGCCGGTTAAACTTGCGGTGAGGGAAAGAATTACTTTATTTTTTTGCAAGTCTGTAATGCTGTAGTCCATAATGTCGTCTAAAGTCATTTCGACAAACTTGAGTTCGGTGATGGTTTCGTCGAGGTCTTTTAAAGGTTTTGTTAACTTAATAACTTTTGCGTATTTCACCTTTGCTTTTTTTTCTTCTTTAGGTTCTTTTGTCGTTAAACTCATGCGCCAATCTCCAAGCCTTTAGTGCCTTCAAACCTAAGGGTAATTTTGCCTTGTTTTGTTTCTAATTCCATGCCTTTGTCGTTGACACACCAAGCATTGTACAGTGCAAATGTGGTGCCGTCGGCGAGATCGAGAGTGATGGTGGAGCCATCAATTTCGGAGAGATCAATGCCGCTTAATAAATGACCTTTGACAATGTCACCTTCAATAAAGGGAATTTGTGCAATGGTGGAGTAACCAATGACGCCACTTGTTCCCACGATGGATTCACGTTTGTCGGCGCCAATGCCGTATTTGAAATCGCCCAAGCAGTCGTAAGATTTTCCATCTATACGAAATGTAATGCGGCCACCTTTAATATTATTGCTCATTGTTTAATATCCTTTATATTCTAAATTGAATTTGCGCTGCAACTTGAACAAGTTGACTCATAACTGTAGGAGGTAACAAGAAATCCAGACGGTTTCTGTTTTGTGTGTTACGTTCTACAATTAAATTTTTGGTAAAGTCGGCGGCATTTTGCACAAGGCCATCGGCTTCCCATTCGTTAAAGCGTGAAATGGCTTCGGCTTTAGCAAGCTTAGGTGTCATGACTTTTTGTCCCGCTCTAAAATGAGTGCCATCGTCGGCTAATTTATAGCGTGCGTATTTATTCCAAAAATAATTTCTGAAATCGTTACGAATGTAAGAGAGAGTTAAAACGTGTTCTAAGGAAAGGTAACTTTCATCATTTAATCCCGATTTTCCTTTTTTGTATGTGGTTAAGGCGCGTTCAATTTGCACTAAATTTGCCACGCACGTTAAAGTGGAAATGCCATTGTTTAATAATGTGTTACGTTCTTCAAAACGGGTTCTTTTGCCAAGGCAAGGCGCGTGAATGCCGCGTAAAGGTAATGTTTGCAAAGGCATGGCAGGGTCAATGGAAGCACTGCGTGAAATTTGTCCTGCAATAGCCGCATTAATTTTCGATGTGCTATCGGGAATGCCAAAGGAACTAAACAATGTCATACATTGTGAATTGAGATTTTGTCCCATGGAAATGGCATTTTGAGGATTGCTATTTGTTGTGAGACAGACAAATCCATCATTTTGTGTTTGCGCACCCCAACGTTTGTCCATTTCGTCGGACAAAGATTTTAAAATTTGTGTTTCTGTGAAAGGGCACACAAGGCAATTGAATTTTTCATCGCCCATGACTTCAAATAATTTTTTGAAATTAAAGGTGTTCACACCGCTTGAAAAAGGTGTCACTTGCACTTCATATCCTGCGGGACATTTTTCAATTCCTAAATAGGTGTTGTCGTAAAAATCTTCGGCGTGCAGTGAAGTCAGTTTGACAAAGTGTTCTTCGCCTATTTTTTCTACTTCGGCGCTGAGACCAAGTTCTGTATTTGCTTTAATGGCATCGGCAATGGCTTTTCTTGTCGCTTCACCGGTTTTTGCTGCCGCCACTGAAAGCACTGTGCCCCCAATATTAATTTCAAAATTACCTTCGTATTGGCTGCTTTCGGCAATGCCATTTTTAACATGAATGCGTAATTTACCCACAGCAGGGGCTACGGTATTGGAACGTGGAAATGCATAAGCCCATGTTTCGTTAAGGGAGTCATTGGCCTTATAAGATTCAATTTGCGTATGTAGCAAGGAATTTTCACCAAATAACTCTACAGCGGAAGAAGTCGATGTTACCAAATATGGTTTTTCAAATTCGGCTGAGCCTTTGAGTTTTTTTGTTCCTAAAATTAATGTTTTCCATTGTGGTGTTGATTTAACTGCTAAAGAATTGTCAAATTCAACCCACATCCATGGCAAACGGGAGTGTCCAATTTCATTAAATGATACCATTTTGTACCTCAATATGTGTTATGAGTAAGTCGTCTAATTCGTTATTTGTGTTTTCGTAAGTTTCATACGTAACAAAAAATAACAGTGAAGTGATAATGTGATTCAAGGTTTTCTGTTCGTGAAACTCTTGTGCCTCCATGCCAACATAGGTGAATTCAAATTCCTTTGTTTTAAAATTTGCAATTTCTGTTTCAATTTGTTTCGTTAAGACATCTGTTTGATTTTCGGCATTTTGAATGTGCGGAGAAATAATGCTAATTTTAAATTCCGCTTTTCTTTTATAATTAATATTGCCGTATGTTTGCTCTACAGTTTCTTTTAAACAATGAATTCCAACTGCTAATTTATTATTCATTTCTATGTCTTGAGCAGGGATATAAGGTGTAAATATATTTTCACCTGCAATGGTTTTTTTGAATAATAAACTGTGAATTATGTTTTTAATTTCATCACGTCTATGTGGCATATGTTATCTTTCTAATAAAAGTAACAGAGTGTTTATTTATTTTTAGGCGTGTTTTGGCATGTTCATTAACATCACTTCCCAAATTAGGCCGTTTACTTGGGAGTAAGCCACGCCACAAGGAATGGCTTTTTCATCGCTGGAATCTGTGGTTAAGCTGCCGTCGAGGTAATAAACAGGGGAGCCTGCTTTCACTTCGCCTGTAACTGCAAATTCAAAACAACCCTGTGTGTAGGCACTAATAGGCCATTTGCTTTGACCATCTGTCATGGCCACTAAAACAAGTTTTTCAATGTTAAAAAGCTGTCCTGCTGTCACATCGTAAGGTGGCTTGGCAAGAATAATGTCGGAAGGAGAAATATAATTGCTAATTCTCATGCGCTGTTTCCTTTGTGGCATAAAAAGATAAGCTGAAGCCAAAAAAATAATGAAATTGACAACAAAAATTTATTTTTAAAGTTTCAAACATATCCTTTTATAAATTATTTTTATTTCATTTAAATTGGAAGAAAATAAATGGCTGTTGCTGTTCACAAGCAGCAGGGTCAAAATACATGGTGAAAATTATTTTGTTTTAAAATTTGCAATTTTGCAGAAGGGTGGGGAAAGTGGGATTATGCGAGTTTCTCAATTTCTTCTTTGGTGAGGCCTGTGGCTTTGCTAATAATGTCTATTGACACACCAAGTTGTAAGAAATTTTTAGCATTTTCTAGTTTGTTTTTATATTCACCTTTTTCAACACCAATATTAATTCCCTTTTCCATCCCTTCCTCAAATTTACTAGCGGTATCTGACATATAATCATGCAAATATTTCTGTCTGGAATTATATTGAATACGGGCTTGGAAGTCTTGGCTAAGGTATTCTAATTTTTCTTGTGCTTTTAAGATAAAAGGGTTGTCCATAGAAAAAATCTCCTCTCTGCTCGCGCCTTTTAAAAAGCGCATCCATTTGCTAAGTTCAGTATACGATTCTTTTAAAGCTTTGGGAACTTCAATAAGAAAAATTTGAAAATCTTGGGTAAAAATATTTTTAGTTTCTATGTCAACAACGCGTAGTTCGGTAATATAATTTTCTTTTTCCTTAAAATATTTATAGTTAAGAATGTTAATACAAATAGCTGGTTGTAAATTTTTATACCGATCCCCTTTAAACATTTGCTGTTCATATAATTTAGTCCAATAATATAAGCATCTTTTCTCATATTCCGAGGTATAGGACATTTGCATTTCCATATTTACAAAGCTGCCATCGTTGAGCTGGGCTAAGACGTCGAAGCGGCTTTCTTTGTCGAAGGCACTTTCCTGATTTACTTCGGTATTTAAAAACTGCACCGATTTTATTTTTTTATTATGTGGTTGATTTAAAATACTATTTGTAAAGTTAATAAAAATATCTTCATTTTCTCCAAAAATACGTTTAAAAGCATAGTCAATTTTAACATCTAATAAATCTAATTCCTGTTCCAAATTTTGTTCCTTTATTTACAAAAACATAAGAAATTTAAGCTCATAAAGAAACAGATAATATAAATATTTAAATAAAAAAGGGGGGTGATCAGAAACTGAACATTGTTGTGAAATGCAGTTCATTTTAAATTATCAAGAATTTGAAGATAAATTTATGTCTAAAAAATTGACATTATTTTTCTTTGTTTTAGATACCCAAAAATTTTTTTATAGATCTCAATGGGCTCATTGCTTTTCCTATTTTTAAAAGGAGTTAAAGAGTGAATTCTTATGCATTAAAAAAAATATTACACTATAAAAAGCACGTCAGAAAAAAATCTAAATAATATCATACTAATACATCTTTAATAAATATGCTTATAAAATATAGGAAATTTTTTATGAAAAATTCTAGAATAGGTCTTATTGCGCTTTTTTTAGCGGCTATTTCAAACTTGGAAGCTTATTCTGAAAATATTCCAGAGCCAATAACACCTTCACCAAAACAAAATCTCATAATTTCTCCTTCAAAAAAGACAGAAAGTAAAACCTTTGACTATGTGCAATTTTTAAAAAACTATAATAATAATATAATTGACAATTCTAGTATTGTAAATATTGATAAAACAACTCAAGAATTAGTTAATTTATCACAAGACGAATATTTTAAAGATCAAGCTTCCCGTATTCAAGTTGAATTAAATATTGTCATAAGTAACGCTCAAAGAAATAATAAAAAAATTGATAAAAATTCATCTGATTATTATCAATTGAAAGTAGATTCACTTGCTATGCAAAATTATATTAAAGAAAAATATCCAGAAGCATACATTTCTCTTGAAAAATTTAAAAATGATAAAGAAAGTTCAAATTTATTAAAAAGTATTCCAAGTATGAATTCTTTTTTAAATTCACCTTTAAATGACAGTGCAGCAGTAAATACAAATGTCTATGCAAATGCGGAAGCTGTTGCCAATGCTGTGGTTGCGTCAAATGCGGTTGTAGCGACGACGGGCTTTGTTGCTGCTGAGGTTTTTATAGTTATCGCCGCTTTTGTAATATAAGGAAACGATAAAATGTTAGTATTACCACATTCCCTTTCATTAATTACTACACACCATTGTACGGCTGCATGTGATCATTGTTGTTTTTCTTGCAGCCCTAAAATAACAACACGAATTCCAAAAGAAAAAATCACATCTCTTATTAATGAGGCGCAAAGAATTCCAACTATGAAATTGGTATGCTTTACAGGTGGAGAATGTTTTACTTTAGGTAACGAATTGGATGAGCATATAGCACAAGCTACGAAATTTGGATTAATTACAAGGTGTATTACAAATGGATATTGGGCAATATCTTTAGAACATGCAAGAAGAAGAATGAAAAAAGCAAAAGAAAGTGGCTTAAAAGAAATTAATTTTAGTACGGGAACATTTCATCAAAAATATGTTCCCATTGAGCGCATTTTAAATGGAACACTTGCTGCTGCTGAAGCGGGAATTTTTGTTGTTATAAATATGGAAATATGTGATCAAAGTGATGAAATAAAAAATAATATTATATTAAAAAATGAAAAATTAATAGAGCTTCATAATGCTAAGAAAATTTTAATTCAACGTACAGTGTGGATTGAATCCGATGGTAATGCGTCATTAAGTCATCCCGAAAATAGATCTCGTTTTAATCCTAGTAATAAAAGTGCCTGTAGAACGGTTTTAAATGTTCTTTCTGTTACGCCAACTCAAGATCTTATTGCTTGCTGTGGTCTTCATTTAGAAAAAATAGATGAATTGCATTTAGGAAATTTATCAAACAGTTCTATTATGGATGTGTTAAAAAATACGCAAGATGACTTACTAAAAATTTGGATACACCTAGATGGAGTGGAAGAAGTTTACTTACAAGCCCAAAAAGAAGATCCTTCTATTTCATTACCTTTATCTTCTACTCACCCTTGTGAAACATGCTTGAGTTTATATAAAAATAAAGAGGCTTTTAGTGCTATTCAGAAAGTTGTTAAAAGAAACGAAAAAGAAATTATGGAAAGATATAGGAATAAAATAACATTGCAAATTTTTGATCGCAATGTTATCAATAATCTTTCCTTTTAATTATAAGAAAAAATAATAAAAAAATATTAAATTTCATCTAAATATTTAAATAAATAAATTTCATCAAATTTATGGGACTGATATTTTGGTCTAGGTCTATTTAAAAAATAATTAATTTGTTGAATTAATTTTCTATTTGAAGGAGATAATAAGTATTCACTTAAATTCTCATGTAAGAATTCTGAACTGTTAGTTGGAATATCTTTTTCATGATAAGCTAAACCGATCATTTCGAGTAAATTTACGTTTTCAACTTCCCAAGGATAGAGACCAAAGCCCCTTATAAAAGGAGTTGAAGAATTCATTATTTCAGTTGTTGTAGCACCCCCTGATTTTGAAATAATAATGTCTGAACTTTTATAAACATGAGGCATTTCAGATTCATAATTGAGTTTAGGAAGAAGTTTAAACGTAATTTTATTTGGAAAGATATTTTCATTACTTTCTGTATTCATCTGATCTTCAGATATCAATAATTCATTCATTGGCAATATGTGATTTTTAATTTCATCAATCACATTTTCTTTTCCAGAAGTGAGAATACTAAATTCTACATTGTGGTCTATTTGATTTGAAATATTTATAAGTTGTTTGACTAAATTTAGCATGGATTGGACATTAGGTGAGCCGCCCATAGCTATTGTAATAACTTTTCTATTGCTTGCTAAAGACAGACCTAAAGTTTTTCTGCTTTCAAAAGAATCGGAAACATTTTTCGGTGGTGTGAAATCATGAGATGAAGGAAAGGGGAGATAGTCAAATACTTCAAGCTCATCTAAAATGTTTGCAATTTTTAATTGTGAATGATTTTGAAATAATTTTCTTTTAATTATTTCAGATCTTCTGTTGTAAATTTTTGCTTCCCAATTGTCTTTTTTGTCATTATCATGAACCATAGTTCTAAAGAAGCCTCTATAATCAATTGTTGGAATCCAATATTTCACTAATTTGGAGTCTATTAAATTTAAATCAAACCATTGATTTTGAGGAAATTCATAATCAGTTATAAGAATTCTCATAGGTACTTTAAGCATATATGAGAAAGCAGTAATTTGTGAGATATGGTGAACTGTTGAAATAATAATATCAACTTCTGCTTTTTTTAATTTTTTATATAATTCACCGTAGCGATTATATGGTAAATAATCTGTTAATTTATAACTTAATAAATATAGCAAATCATTTTTCTCAAAATTACCTTCGTTAACAAAGACGTCATTGTAAATGCGGCAGGCATGATAGCCCTGTTCACTTTCGTTCCGAAGGTGTCTTGTCATAATGTATAATGTATCTGGAAAGTCGTTACATTCATCGACGCTATAAAATTGATAATTATCTTTTTCTTGAATTGTTTTCTTAATTATTTCTGCTGTAGAATGGTGTCCTCCCCCATATGGGCCAGAAATAATAGCAATTTTTTTGATTTTTTGAACTGATTTTGGCGGATTTTTGTAATGAATATTTATGTCATGAATAAATGCAATAAATTTTTCTTTATTATGAGAGTCCTTTGTAAAAAAATGATATAATATAGAATATATTTCTATTTTTTTTAATATTTCTTCTGATTCCATATTTAAATAGTTAGAATATCTATACAAAAACCACTCAAAAGAATTTATAATTTTTTGATTTGATTGAATAATGGGGTAAATGTTTTTATAATAAGAAGCCGCAACTATTTTACCTCTATCGTAATCATTATAATGTAATGATAATTCTTTTTCTAAAAAGGAATTGTATTTAAATAAGGGGTATGATTTTTTATCTTGAGCTATAATGTTATTTTCTTGATCGAACTCAAGAAAAATACCATAAGAATTATATTTTGATTTGTATTTTTCATAAAGTTTTTTAGAGTCTAATAATTTATTTTCAATCCATAAATTGTTATTTATAAATTTACCTGGATTAGGTAAATCTACAGTAAATATATCTGGGTTTTTTATTGAATTAATATCGGATTCAGTTGAATTAATATTGCATGAATATATTAAAATAATAATTAACGTTGCTATTATTTTTTTTGACATTTTAAAATTCTTTATAAAAAATATTTTAGCTAAAAATATTAGCTAAAATAATTCAATTTTTATTTAATAATAATTATTTACTTAGAGTTAAAGAAACTGCTGATTCAAAATTGTTTGGATCATTTGAGCAATTTACTAAGTCTTTTGAAAATGTGCCTTTGATTACAAGTGTGTTTTTATCGGTTTTGACAAATTCACCATCTAAGTTATATGTGCTTAAAAGTGCTTTTTCATCGATACTGTGTGCAAATTTACGAGCTGTATATACGGAATCGCGCCATTCTAGTTGATTTTCTGCATTATGAATAAAATTTATTTTATTATCGGTAATTGTTAGAATTGCATTTGATGAAATAGATATATTTACTAAGTTATTTGGATTGTTAGGGGTTCCATATTCTGGATTTAAAGGCAAAGAAGCATTATAGGTATTATAACCAAATGATCCATATGGCATATTTGAAGTAACAAAATTTAAATTGCCACTTGCATCTTCAAGTGCTTTAGTAAATATATTGATTTTAGAATTGTTTTCTTTACTAAAAATATATTCCACTTTTGAACCATCTGTCATATTAAATTTTCTTTCAGTACCGTCCTGACACGTTGCCTTACTTAAGGTCCATGAATGATAGATATCATTTTGATCTATATTTTTATTTTTAGGTGATTCCTTACAAGCCGTGCCAACAAATGAAAAAGCAGTTAGTGATAATAAAAATCTGTATTTACTTGTCATGATTTTAGCTCCTATAAAAATAGACAGAGTGTGTCTCTTATTTGATTAAATTAAATTTGTAAATATATTTAATATAATTATTTAAAAATAAAAAATAAATAATTATTATATAAGAGTTAAATTTATTTTTTTTAAATTTTTTATTATATTTTTAAAAATATAAATATTTTTATTTTTCATTATGTTTTTTGTAAAATTTTAAAATTATGTAATAATAAATATTTCAATTGTTGAATTTTATTTTAAATAATTGTACAGAGATAAGCTGTTTTAAAATGGTTAAATTATATTTACTATTTTTTGTTCTTTTCTGTCTTAATAGGTTTATCTCAATGAAATTTAAAGTTTATTTAGGTTTGTTTTTTTTATTATCTTTTTCATCTTGTAATAAAAATTTAGTAAATGGTTTGGATAATTCTTTAAATACTCATAATTCAGTTAATTTGAGTCATCAGCCTACAGCTCTGAAATCTAATGCCTGTTTTTATATTAAAACGAGTAATAATAAATATATATCTTTGGAAAAAACTTCTTTTCGTGAGGAGTTTCCTAAAAGTGATAACTCCCTTTTTTGTTTTTACAGCATTGAAGGACAATATAGAATTAGAAGTGCTACTGATGGAAGCTATGTCTCAGCTGCAAATAATAATATGGTTGAAAAAATGCCAACAGCAGCGGGTTGGGAAAATTTTATTTCCGTTCAATTGGAAAATGGCTTATATGCTTTCAAAACATTTCATAATACCTACCTTTCGATAAATGCAAATGGTGAACTTATACAGACAGATAGCTTAAGTTTTAAAAATTCAAGTTTTTATTTAGAAAATATAAATATCGTGCAAAACTCGACAATAGGAGATTACAAAAATTTTGGCCGCTTTGGAAATCAAATATTTCAATATTTATTTTTAAAAGTTTATGCTCTTAAACATGGCTATGAAGTGAGAACAAGACCTTGGGATGGAAACTTTTTTTATAATTTGACTGATGCTAAAGCTAATTTGCATTTACCACCTGTGAGTGATATGGAATGGTCTGTTTGTGACTATAATGAAAATTTGACAAAATCATATACTGATTTAAATATTTCACCATTTAATTCTCATGACATTAGAGGGTACTTTTTATTTCATAATTCACATCATAAAGAACATAAAGAATATATTCGAACTTTATTTCAAGTAAAACCTGAAATTCAAAATGATTTTAATAAAGCATTAATTGCAATGCGGAGTCATGGTAAGAAAATTCTCGCGATACATATGAGAAGAGATGATGGGGTTCAAACTCCTCTTAATTTATATGTTGATTTTGTGAAAAATAACTATGAAAAATTAGGGAATCCTGTCATATATTTAGCCAGTGACGGATTGAATCAAGTAATGAATAAATTAGATATTCATTTTCCTGATTTTCGTAATAAATATAAAGTATATACCGAGAATGATTTTTTAAATTTATTAAATCCAGAGTATTTAAAGGGTAAAGATTCTGGTCATGCTTACTTTTTTGATTTTTATATCTTAACAAAAGCCGATTTTTTAGCGACATCCGTAAGTACTTTTTCTAATGCTGCTGCTTTATTAAATGATACTGCAGAAAAAAATCAAAATGAAACAGGAATCCCTGCATTTTATAGGCCTTATACTTTACCTCATTCCTATGTTGACGGAAAGTGGAATTTTGTTGCTAACTCTATGATTCAATTTAATCCATGGAATATTTATCCAGCAAGACCTGATAATGATGATAATTAAATTTAATAGGATAAAAATGTTAGTATTATTGACAGTAGTAAAAATTATTTTGCAATAAAATAGTCATTAAATTTTTAACTGCTGCTATAAAAATTGAATTCTTATTTTAAAAATATTTATAGGAGACATTTTTATTTCGTTTTTCGTTTCAATTAAATGAAGCATTAATTGTTCTTTTTTCTCTTCCTTTTTGATCGTAAACGACCACATGGGCATCGGAATAGTAGCTAAAGTTGAGATCCTGAGTCACAATTTGATTGTTGTTTATTCCTGATGATTTAAGAACTTTATCAATAGGCAATCCCCAAAAGTGATGTTCTTTATATGTTTGAGCATAATTTACTGCTGTAATGCCGGTTAAATAGGTATCGTAATTGACTCTCACTTTCAGATGGCCTCGTGTGGCATTTAAGTGGGCTTCGACTTTTTCTCCAGGGTCTAAGGTTACAATAATACCTGTGGTTGTGCCCACAGTCGTTGTGGTTGATTGAAAACCACCTTCGCCCCAAGTGCTATCAAAATTAAAGGTGCTGCCTCCCTCAAATCCGAAAACTCCGGGAACGGAAAAGCTGGCTTTTATAGAAAATCCAACAGATTTATTTGTGGATTGTGACCAATGAGTTTCAAGAGTATTTGCTCTGGTATCTGAAATAGAAGCATTATAGGTAACACTCTTGCTACTTTTATTTTCAAAGGTTTTCTTTGCAAGAATTTCTGGTTGGGATGTTATTTCAAGAATTTGAACATCTCTTACTCTATAATTTGTCTGTACTTGTGACCAGTTGTATGTTTTATAAAGATCGTCCCATGGAGTGTCACTTTTTAAATAAACATCATCAGGAGATTTTCCAAAATAAGCTTCCACCGCCTTTTTTAAAACTTGGTCATTTCCTATACCAAATGATTCTCTTTCTTTATCCGTAATGATATGAATTTCCTGACCCGATCCGGATGCAGATGAATGATCCGCACTCATTCCAGCAATAACAGACAATAAAATAGACATAAGAAATTCTCCCAATGATGATTTATAAGGAATTTTTTTTAATAATTACTTCTGATTTTAATGAGTTCAATTAAAAAAATATTTCGATTTTATTTTGAAAATAGTTATTAATAATTTAAAATACTTATCGAGATAGATTCTTTTATGAATGCTATTCTGAATATAAATATAGTTTAAACATGATTACGAAATAATTAATTTTTTATTAATGTTATGTGTTTATTTATTGAAAGTGTTTTGGAATATATTTTATAAAAATTAGATTTGCAGGAGGAATGAAAAAAGATTTAGTTGCTATTGAGTATGATTTTTTTGGAGAGGAATTTAGGGAGAGTCTTATTTTAAATTAAAAAGTAACTTCTCTTAATAGCTCAGGATTATCAAGCACACGTCCCGAGCCTAAAACCACAGCTGTTAATGGGTTTTCAGCTACAACAATAGGAAGGCCTGTTTCTTCGCGCAGTAAGACATCTAAATTACGAATTAAGGCTCCACCGCCTACAAGAACAATACCTTTGTCTACAATGTCGGCAGCGAGTTCGGGAGGTGTTTTTTCAAGAGCGAGGCGAACAGCTTCGACAATAGCATTGACAGGTTCTTGCATGGCTTCGCGAATTTCTTCACTGGTGACTTCGATTGTTTTTGGAATACCGGCAACGAGGTCGCGGCCTTTGACTTGCATGGTGCGGATTTCTTCTTCGGGATAAGCAGAACCAATGGCAATTTTAATTTGCTCTGCGGTTCGTTCCCCGATTAAAACGTTAAAGCGGCGCTTTAGATAGTTAACTATGGATTCATCCATTTTATCGCCACCAACGCGGACGCTTTTAGAATAAACAATACCAAGCAAAGAAATAACAGCAACTTCCGTTGTTCCCCCACCAATATCTACAATCATATTTCCACTTGCTTCGTGGATAGGCAAGTCGGCACCAATGGATGCCGCCATGGGTTCTTCAATTAAGTAAACAGAAGAGCATCCGGCGGATTCGGCCGATTCACGCACGGCTCTTTTTTCCACTTCGGTTATGCCGTAGGGGATACAAATAACAGCACGAGGACGTACTAGGGAACGGTGGTTGTGTGCCACGCCAATAAAGTAACTGAGCATTTTTTCAGTCAGTTCAAAGTCGGCAATGACACCGTCTTTCATAGGACGAACGGCTTCAATCGTTCCTGGAGTTCTTCCGAGCATTTCTTTTGCAGCTCTTCCCACGGCCTTTACAGTTCGGAGACCTCGGGAGTCTCGTTGGACAGCAACAACAGAGGGCTCATTTGCCACGATTCCTCTGTTTTTCACATAAACTAACGTGTTTGCAGTTCCTAAATCAATTGCCAAATCGTGGGAAAGTAGCCTAAAAAACCAATCGAACATGGATCCTCCCTAAGGAAATTGGAGAGAATGAACAGTTTAAAGTGCATTCAAAAGTTTCATTTAATGCGATATAAAAAAGGTATCACTTTGAGAATCGTTATTCTATCAAATGAAACCAATTTTTAACCTATTGAAAAGAATATTGGACAGGACTATTGGCTCCAACCACTTGAATTGCCACAATCTCTGTCACGAGAATTTGTGCAAAGCGAGCGGGTACTGTCATGGGAAACACCTTTGCAAAGACTTCGTTTACAATATTATCAACAGCAGAAAAATCCTTTTCAGGTTGTGTTTTATGCGAAAGATTTTCAAATTTTTGGAGAGAGCCATCTCCTTTTATATAGAGTTTATAATACACAATATCTCCTGGTCTTAGAGGGGAGCTTGGTGGCACCCAGCGTTCTTGTGATTTCCAAATTCCAGAAAAGCGATTCTTAAATTCTTGGCTAAATTGGTACAAGCTCATATCTTTGACAGCATAACGTTCTTGAATACGAGGTTTATTGTAAGGAGTGAGATCGGATCCCTCAAACGGAATGTCTCCAGCATCTCCTTCAATTTGTTGTTGTTTATGGGAGTCCTTGCGCAGTTTGTCAATATAGGAGGAGCTGGAATGGGGTAAAAAAGCATCCATTCCCGATGATTCTGTTTTTTTGGGGTGTGTGGGCAAGGCAACGGGAGCGTTTTTTTTCTTTTCCTGGGGAAGTTGTTTCGATACAAAAGGATTTTTTCGTGCTTCCATATCTGGAGAATAAAATTTATCTGGAATAAGGGTTTTACTTTTTGAATTGGGATTGTTGTCTGTCAGCACACTGCCTGTATTGTTTTGAGGTATATTGATATCTGTTTCTTTTTTCTTTTTTTTATGAGTGTCTGGAGAAGAATTTCCTGTTTGTCCGTCGGTAAAACGGAATTTAATGGGATCTTTTTGAGCTTTCAGAGGCACAATATCTGATCGCGATTTTGTAATATCAATTTCTATAAGTTTAAGTGTGTAAAAGCCTATGACATGGAATAGGAGAGAAATCAAGACAACATAAATCGTATGATTCTGCTTCTTTGAATAAAGCCATATGGAATAATGAATTTCAGTTTCGCGATAAGCCAATTCTATATGCCCTCTCACCTTTCCGTAATAAAAAAGTGTGCGTCATTTTCAGCGATAAATGTTGAGGAACTTTCCCTCCCATTGTCACCGTTATAAATAAGGTGTAACACAAATTAAGTCCATATATGGAGGAATTATTGCCATGGATCTAGCGTTTTTTCCACATTTTACCTTATTTTCTAACCTCACTGAACAAGAAATTAAAACCCTATCACAGTACTTTGATAAAATATCCTATAAAAAGGGCGATATCATTTATACATCGGGGCAGACACGAGACAAGCTCCGTCTCATTATTAAAGGGCGTATTGAAGTTGCTGCCGAAACCAATGATTTTGAAGAGCCCACGACAATTTACGGTCCTAAGCAGTTTTTAGGCGAAGCTGCGTTATTGCAAGAAGGCACTCTTCATAAAGCTAAAGCAGTTGCTGTTACCAATGTAGAAATGATTGTTCTTACTCGGCAAAATTTTTTAAAACTGATGAAAGAGCATCAAGAAATTTCATGTAAAATTCAATTGAATATTGGCAGTTATGTCTTTAGCAAATTATCTCGTGGTTCAAGCCATAATAATGTGCAGTTTTCAGGCTATGGCTCAGGAAAAAAACGCCATGAACACGATCTTTTAGGAGATAGAGAGCTTCCTGATGAAGTTTATTATGGTGTGCAAACTTTACGTGCCCTTGAAAACTTTAATATTACGGGTGTTACTTTAAGAGACTTTCCTATATTTATCAAAGGTCTTGCTCAAGTAAAAAAAGCCGCCGCATTGGCAAATTGTGAAATAGGCATATTAGATAAGGAAATATGTGAACATATCGTCATGGCCTGTGATGAGATTATTGCGGGTCATTGGCATGATCAGTTTTTGGTAGATATGATTCAAGGAGGGGCAGGCACTTCGACGAATATGAATGCCAATGAAGTGATTGCCAACCGTGCTCTTGAGCTTTGGGGTAAAGAAAAGGGGCAATACAATTTTATTCATCCTAATAATCATGTGAATTTAGGGCAGTCGACTAATGATGCTTATCCTACAGCCATCCGCTTAGCTGCTTTGCAATCGGTTCCTGGCATTGTCGAAGCTTTGGAAGAGTTATGCGCCACTCTTTCAGAAAAGGGCAAAGAGTTCTCTGATGTTATAAAAATGGGTCGAACACAGTTGCAAGATGCTGTTCCCATGACACTTGGTCAAGAATTTGAAGCTTTTTCTGTCATGCTGAGCGAAGATATTGAACGTCTGCGTGAAGGTTCAAAATTGTTTTTAGAATTGAGTATTGGTGGCACTGCTATTGGTACAGGAATCAATTCGCATCCTAAATACGCGGCGACAGCTATTAAAAAAATAAAAGAAATTACAGGATTGAATGTCGTTGCTGCTCCTAATTTAATTGAAGCCACTCCTGATACGGGTGCTTTTGTGATGTTCTCTGGTATTTTAAAACGTTTGGCTGTGAAGTTAAGCAAAACTTGTAATGATTTGCGCCTGCTTTCCAGCGGTCCTCGTTGCGGATTTGGCGATATCAATTTGCCGCCCATGCAACCTGGTTCCAGTATTATGCCTGGAAAAGTAAACCCTGTTATCCCCGAAGTGGTGAATCAAGTTGCTTTTCAGGTGATTGGAAACGATTTAACGGTGACCATGGGTTCGGAAGGGGGGCAGTTGCAGCTAAACGCTTTTGAGCCTGTTATGGTCTTTAATATTTTCCAAAGTGTAAACATGTTAAGCCGTGCTATGCGGACATTAACCCGCCTTTGTGTAAAAGGAATTACAGCTAATCGTGAAGCGTGTCGTCGCGCAGTGGAACACAGCATTGGGCTCGTTACGGCATTAAATCCCTTAATTGGTTATGAAAACTCAACTATGATTGCAAAAGAAGCTTTGGAATCGGGAGAAAGTGTTTTTAACTTGGTTTTAAAACATAAGCTGCTTACGAAGGAGCAACTGGAAGAAGCTTTAAAACCTGAAAACATGCTGAGTGCCCGTTAAAGATTTTCCTTTGAACTCCGAAAATCCTTAGGATATTTCAAAATATTAGGGGTCGGGGATGGAAATTGACAACGATTTTGAAGTGCTTTTTGAAAATGGAGTTTGTACTCTAAAGGGGCATCTTGTCGATTCCACCGATCTCGAATTTATGAAAGAAACCTTTTCGAAATCTAAAGAAATCAGTTTAGGACAGCTATATTCGGTGAGTTGGTTGGGATTACAGCGATTTTACGAATGCCTCAATAAACTGACAAATTCAGTGCAAATTTCCAATATTCCGCCTCATATCTATCGTATTTTAATTCTTTTGCCTGAGTTCGGAAAAAAAATTGGAATTAAAAGTTTTCAAGTAGAAATATTTTCTCCGGGACAAGATAAAAAAAAGCACTCCATGACTATTGAAAAACTTGCAGAGTTTGGCAAAGCACAGGGTTGTTTCGTTAAGCTTCCTGAGGGACAAAAGGTTTGCGGATCTTTACATCATTTATGTCGTCCTCATTTTAATGACTTTAAAATTCCTAAAAAAAATTATGTCTCAAAATGGTGTGTTGAAAACGAAGAACTGTGCACTTTTTTTTATGAATATGCTTGTTTTACAAGGGTGATTTTAGAAATTTGCTCCTTAGCACAGGATTCCACTTCACGCTTAATAGAAGAGTCTTTGCAAAATATCTGTACACGTGTGTCAAATTTAGAGTTTTGTGTGAAGACACTCGATCCAAAATTTTCTCATTATAAATCACGTTTACTTATGTCTATGCTTCCACAAATTCATGACATTTCTAAATCTGTTGTGATTGGAATTAATTTAAGTAGCACAACTTTTGAAGCTGTGGTGCAGACATTTGAAGCATTATATATGAGCGATAGATCTGTTGCAAATGAGATATTTGATCAAATGGAGTTTTTCATAAATTTTACCGATCAACTCGTTCCTATTGCCAAAAGTTTAGAAGATGTTGGTGTTGAATTAGGTAGCAATACGCTAAAATACGGAGAATTCGATGTCCTTGAAAAGACATTTGAAACTTTTAATGGAAAGAATTTAACCGAAAAAAACATCACATCCATTCGTAGAAAATTAAAAATGGATATTTATACCAATTTAACATGGATTGAAACTTTAGAAGAAGTAAAGCAGGAATTTAAAGCAATTCAAAATGAGCTGAGTCGTTGTATTGTTGCTTTACAAGGGTTTGATTTGGTGAGACAAGTACTGGAACATCGGATTACTGAAATTAATATTTTTAAAAATTATTTAAACTCAGTTAAACATCAGCGTATGCCATGGCAAGATCTTAAAGAAAAAATATTAATTCAAATTGTGGATAGATTGGTTACTGATCAGGAAAAATATACCTATCATTTTTTCTTTCCCGATTCGACCATTGAAAAAGGCAAATCCAATATCATGTCCGGAGAACCTTTTTTCTTTTAAAAGTAATTCTTTAGCCTTGAGTCAAAAATGCCAGAAAATGTATGTGAAGGTAGCAATTTATAACGTGAGTTGATTTTCTTCTTGCTTCGTTCTATATTTAGTAACAAGGAATTTATATTATTATAATTTTATAAGTAAATTTCTTGGTGTGTGTACTAATGAATCTTTATTTACTATAAATATTGGAAAATAAAAGTGGATATTATCATACGCGAAATGAACAAGTTTGATTGTTTAAGGTGTAAAGACTTAACCCTTCAAATGGGGTATCATGACAATCTTGCCGATTTTGATAAACGGTTTTCTTTAATTAATAAGTTACCTCATCATCATCTTGTCGTAGCTGAATCTCTCGTTGATAAGACGGTGGTTGCTTGGATGCACCTTGAAATTCGTTACCTTCTTGTCTCTTCTTTTAAGGTCGAAATTTCGGCTCTTATGGTTGATGAAAAGATGAGAGGCTTAGGTATTGGAAAAAAATTTCTTGCTTATGCCGAAAATTGGACAAAGAACTGTGGATTTAAGGATATCTTTTTATATTCAAAATTAATGCGTGAGGATGCTCACAATTTTTATATAAAATGTGGTTACTTAAATTTAAAAGACGAAAAAATGTTCACAAAAAATCTTGAAAAAAATGTAATGCAAGATTTAAAAGCAATATATGAAAGCAAACTCGATTCTAAAATAGAGAATATTAAAATTCAATAAAATAAGGAGGCAATTTAAAAATTCCTAAAAATGCCCCTAGCAAAATTGAATAAAAATATTTTTTTGTTCAAATATAATGCAAAATAAATTGAAAGAAATTTGATAAATGTATTTTTATAAATAGTTCCTTATTTATTGCAAATAAATTTACTCCTCTAAATTTCTTAAAAGAGTAATCTGTATTTTAGAGTTTATTTGATCAATTTAAATTATGGCTCTTGCTATTTGCATCGCTGAAATACAAATAATACCAAACATTAAATGGCACATTACTTTAGATGGGCTTTTTACCATTATTGAATTTCCACCGTAACTATCTTTTAGAAGCGCATTTGTTCTTTCTGCTCCTGCTCTAAACTTATAGCGTTCAGATTTTGGAGGGTCGAATTCAATTTTTTCTCCTCTGCGAGGATTATGCTCAATAACATGAACTTTTCCTCTCGCAATAATATCTTCTTTTATTATGCTAGAATCATATGCTGAATCCATAAGGGTATATAAGCTCGATATTCTATTACCAGTGATCATTTCAAGTGGTAAAGAAACATTGTTGTCATGAACCGAGGCTGAAGTTAATAAACAGCTTATTGGAATTCCATAATCCCCTGTATCGATATGCAATTTATAGCCAATCCATGAATAACTATAGCCTTTAGAATTTTTTTTAGATCCAATATTGCAATTTACAGGTAACTCCAAAAGCATTTCATTTAAATTTTTATTTTTTTGCTTTTCTAAAATTGAAGGTTCCTTTTTTAGAATGAATTCACCTTTGCGAGGCCGCCCTCTTGCCCGTTTCTTTAATTCAATTTTTGCTTCTTTTTTCTCTGGCTTTTCTCTCACTTCAATGGCGGTTGAATCCCTGGAAATATGGTGAACCAGAACTCCCTTATGATATTTTTTTATTATTACTTCATGTATTTTTTCAGCCAATTTTGTTTTAGAAAACTCCTTAAAAGCATTGCTAAATGAGGCTTCGCAAGGGAGTTTATTTTTGTTAATAAAACCACAAATTCTTCTCAAAACAATATCTACTTTTAATCGATCAATTAATGAAACTGTAGTTGGTAAATTTAATACTGATTTTGCAATAAATGCTTTTGCAAAACATTCTCTATCCAAAGATGGACGACCTCTTCCAGGACAGGAAGCGTAATCATTAAAAAAATCAGCAATCTTAATTGTATCCAAAATCAGCATCAGCTCAAGATGGCTTTCTGTAGGATTACCAAGATAAATCTCTGGTTCCGGAAATAATTTGTCTTTAAATCTTTGCCAATATTTAGAAATCGTGATATCCATGCAATGTTTCTCCTGCATTAATTTGTTTACGCAAAACTATAATTAACACAGAAGAAACACCTTTTCGCTTTTCTAGCGAAGAAAATTACTCATCCACTGAATTTTTAAATTGCCTCATAAGTATAATTTAATAACCTATCTCATTCTTAAGAGTATGAATAACTTCATGTAATTTTTTTAAAATCAGGGGATCTTGAATCTCTTCTAAAGATTTTGCAATATTTATTTCATTGTAAAGATTATCAAGAAAACGAATTGCAGCATGCAAATCATGAATTTTCTTTTTGTTTGAATTTAATTTTAAATTCATAATTTATTATTCCCAACGATTGTGCATCCAAAAATATTCTTCAGGGTTTTGTCGTATCATTTCTTCAACAAGAAGGTTCATTTGAATGGTATTTTGTGTGACATTTTCTTCAAAACTCAGGTTTTTATCTTCTGTCATTTTAAATTCAGGTAAAAAAGTGATTTCATGAGTATCTATTTTTGTTCTTTTAATAATAACGGGAATAATAGGTGCTTTTTTTCTTAACCAAAGCTTGGCAAGGCTATTATTTGTAGAGGCATCTTTACCAAAAAAAGGAACGACTTCACCCCTAGGGCGCTTTTGATCGACAATAAACCCAATCACTTCTTGTTTTGAGAGAGCATTAAAAATTTGAGTTGTGGGAGTCTCTACTGATTTTCTGTCGATAAGGCGATATCCAATGGAAGAACGCATATCTTCAACCCATTTTGCCAATGTTCCTTTGCCAATAGGCTTGACAACGACATGCACGGGAGCAAACTTAACGGAACCAATATGGCAAAGATATTCCCAATTTCCCATATGAATGCAAAGTGTGTAAATTCCCAAATTTTGAGAAAATAATTCGTTTGCTATATTTTCGTTATTTAATATAAATTTTGTTCGTGCAAAAAGTTTTTTTGCGGTAAATAATTCAAGTGCTGTTTGTAAAAAACTAATTGTTGATTTCCTGCCAATTTTTATTTTTTCTTGAAGAGATTTTGTTTCTCCGAAAGCAATATTTAAGTTTTTTAGAATAACTTTTCTTCTAATTTTTAGGATATCGAACATAAGAATTGCTAAAATTAAAGATAAAATGTAAATGCCTCTATGACCTAAAATATTTAAGCAATATGACAAACAATTTAAGAAAACTTTTAAAAACATACTTTTCCTCAAAATAAAATCCAAAAAAGGTTTTTTTGGATGGGCTAGCTTAGCGATAAATTGTGGATTCGTCTACACAGTATCCATAAGGGGGTGTTCTTCAAAGTGGGTTTCCACTTCCATTTTTGTGAAGAACTTCTCATTGCATACGGAGCAGCGGTATTGAGCATTATCACGGGTAAAAGGTTTTTGGCCTGGTTTGCGATATAAAATGGGTTTTTCAATTTCGGCAGGTCTCGTTAGGATATCGGCCTCATGATCCATGGGATCTCCTGAAGTTCCGGGTTCTTCAGGGGCTTGTTCAGGAGGCGCAGCGTCTATAGAGGGCTCTTGTGCGACCATGAGATCTTGCTCGGCGCCGCCACTGTCATCGTCGCTCAGTTCAGGAAGTGAAGGAGTCGGCTCCGACGGTCCTTTTTTTTCGGGGGGTCTATATGCAGCTTGATTTTTAGGAAGAGGGCTTCCTAAAATTCCAGGACGGCTCACAAGTTTGTCTCGCCGAGTTTTTTCTGCTTGTTCTGCCAAACCTGCAAATAAGGAGTTGAGATGCTCCCCTAGTGCCCTGGGAAAGCGCGCCGTACGCAAGTCTCTCATAACGCATAAAGCGGCATCGGGCTGTGTTGCGTAGGTCTTCCCACAAAGAATGCAAAGATAGGTTTGAGTGTTATTTTTAGTAGCAATAACAGGCAATGATGTTAAAGAAAGCCCATTGCTGGTGAGACATCTCCAAGCATCATTAGGATTATTATATCGTTTGCCGCATAAACCACAAATGTAGCATCCCGGACCTTTGAGTACCCTACAAAGTCTATGCATAGGGGAGTTTTTAAGTCCTGGTGCTTTTAGTAGTGATTTTATATTCTTAGGTATTTCCATAAAATCTTTCGAGCATCTGAATAGATAGAGCCTCTTAGCAAACAACTCTGTAGCCTTATCGGCCGTATTGTTTTAAAAGTAAATATTGCGATTCAGCTTGAACTTAGATAGGAATGTGCGGAACCCATGGGGTCGTAAAAGAAGGGAAGAATCATGCCAGTATTAACAGTGAAAACCGATAAAAAGAATATAACCGTAGAGAACGGCGCTTCTATCATTGATGTGTGTGAAACCGAAGAAACAAGCATTTTATTTGGTTGTCGTGATGGCGCCTGTGGTGCTTGTATGATTCGTGTTGTAGAAAATCCTCAACATTTAAGCACGATAGAAGAGCACGAACGTGACTTTTTAGAAACAATGGCAGCACGTGAAGACGAGCGCTTGGCTTGCCAATGTAAAGTTTTAGGTGATGTGACAATCGAAGTTTCTGAATAAATAATGTTTTTCTAACACATTACATAAGGAAGTAGGTGTCTTGTGGATCAACCCGATTTCGAATTTGATTTTGAAAAACTACATGGCGCATCTAACGATTTTATTTTTATACCTCATCCCATTTTAATAAATTTTAAGAGTCAACTCGAACTTAAAAATTTTGTGAAAAATATATGTCATCGCAATCAAGGAATTGGTGCCGATGGCGTTGTTTTTTATGATTTAGGCAAAGATAAATCTAAAAATAAAAGCAATGAAAATTTAAATCAAATAAAAATTTTCATTGTTAATTCCGATGGCAGTTATGCAGGAACCTGTGGCAATGCTTTGCGCTGCTTAGGATTTAAATTATTACGTGATAAAGAATGGGATGGGAAAACTGAATTACCTATTTATCGTTTATTTCCAAAACATTTTTCACAGAATCTGAATTTAATTTCTTCAGATGAAAGCTTTGTTTTACAAACAAATTCTTTTGCTATTTTAAATAATGCGACTTTAGATTCCGTGATAACAGCTACAGTTCATGTTGCTATGGGTAAAGAAGTAAATACAAAAGCTACGCCAATTTTAGAAAATGCCCTTGCTCAATTTGGAAATACTTTAGATTTTCTAACTCCCATTTATGTTGAACTCTCTAATCCGCATTGGATATTTATTTCACCAAATTTTCAACATTTTAATCGAAGAGAATTCAAAGAATTTGGCTTATTTGCCCAAGGTGAATTGCGATCTAAGTCGTTGGAAGGAGAAGTTCCTTTAGCAAATATTGGAATGATAACGCTACAACAAAAAAATTCATTGCAATGGAATTTGGTTGTGTTCGAAAGAGGAGCGGGATTAACGCAATGTTGTGGTTCAGGTGCTGTGGCAGCGCGTATTGCCCTAGAATATTCAGGTTTTGTTTCTCAAGAAGTTTCAGATGTTTCTTTTCAAATGCCAGGCGGTTTGGTTTCTATTTCTAAACCTTTAAATAGAGGTGATGAAACAGCACAAAGAGTTTTAAAGGGGCCTGCACATTGGGTTTTTAAGGGAAATGGACTTCATCGTCCCAATCAATAATGTCACTATTTGCCTTAAATTTTATATTTAACAAACGTAACAATCCAAAATAATCTTCTTTAAAAAGCGAATAAAACATTTCACAGGTGATAGCATGTTCGGGATGAATTTTAATGGTAAATTTATTTGGATTTAATATATATTTGTTAAACTCATGAAGAGCTGCTTCAAGCGGCGTTTTTTCAATAAATAATAGTAAAAATTCGTTTTGTTGAATAGCGTTTTTTTTGATTTCTTCAAGAGTTGTATTTTTTTTAATAGCCTCTTTTTGAAAGTACTTGTTTAAAAAGTCCTGATCAAATATTTGTATATAAGAATCTTGAATAATTGATTTTTCAGGGTTTAAAATATTATCAATATAAAATTTGCTACTGAGTTTGATATTGATAATATTTTTAATGCTAATATTTGATTCAAGTAATGATTTATCTTCATTACTTTGATTTGTTTTTTGATAGTTTATATTTAAGTTCAGTAATAAATTATTATATTCTTGTCCTAAGATTTCGTGTAAAGCCTCATTTTTTGAGAACATTTTTTTGGAATCAATAGGAAGGTCATCTAGATTTAGTTTAAATGACTTCAGATTTAAAAGCACTTGATTTTGTTCCTCATCGGGGATGAGGTTTTTTAAATTATAACTAGTGTATAAAATGATTTTTTTGTTTAGAAAAATATTAAACTCAGCAGTATATTGTCCATATTGATAGTCTGCTTTAAAGGAAGCAGTAGGGGAGTTCAAAAAATAGTTTACAGTTTCTGTAGAGTTGTTTATTTCTGGAAGTTGTTGAATAATTTGCTGTTTCAATTTATTCAAACTCAAAAACTCTATGCAGTCTGCTTTGACGAATTTGGGAATAATTTTAGATTTTTCTAATATAAAATCTTCGATTGTTATTTTTCGAATAAAAATATCGCCGTGTAATTTGTTAAAAGTTAAAAAAACATCATTTATTTCATATTTTTTGTTAATAAAAAACAAAGGTGATAAAGTAATTCTTCTGAATTCAATGTCTTTAATATATGAAGAGTTTTTAATAATTTGTTTAAAGTTTTTTTGAACTTCATGGGATATTTTATATTGCAGAAATAGCATACCAATTGAGTATAATGCAAACGAAAAAACGAAACTAGTAATTAACAATATAGCTTTTCTTTTCATTAAATTCATTTTCCCTGATGCTTTATGATATTTCAAAATAAAATAATAAGGCTCAAATTTTTTGAGCATGAAGACATTATCATATTTTCATCAAATTTGTCATTATATTATATCATTTGAAAATCATTTCAGAGATATTATAAATATTATTGATATTTGTTACCAGATGCAAAAAAATCATTTAATGAGTTTTATTAATTAAATTTAACTATTTCCGTCGTGGGAAACAATGTACAAATCTTTTGTTCTATAGTTGTCTTGCGGACTGACGAAGGTAACGCCTTGAACATAGGTTTTTATGAGTCGATAAATTTTACTGGAAAATAAGGGTGACACAGGAAAATCATCCATAGCCATTTTAGCAGCACTGGAAAGGATTTGCTTTCTTTTTTCAGGATTCATTTCTTTAGAAGATTCATGCAATAATACGTTAAATTCTTTCTTATTATACCCTGTAATATTTTGCGCATTTCCATTTTCTAATAAGCCAATAAAGTTTTGTGCATCGTTATAATCTGCGCCATATAATTGAAGTGTGACTTGATAATTTTTGCTGGTTAAATAACTTAAATGAACTTTCCATTCTTCACTAATCAATTCTGTTTTCGTGCCCAATGCTTTTTCCCAAATAGAAGCCAAAGCGGTGGCGTATTTGCGATCGGTTTCGTTGGTTGCATAAGTAAACTTAATGCGGGCAGGATTTTCTTTAGAATATCCCGCTTCTTTGTAAAGTTGTTGTGCTTTTGCAAGCAATTCTTTATCACTCATCTTCGACCATGTAGGAACATAAGGCGTGTAATTCGCAATACCATAGGGAACAATATCGTAAAGAGGAGTTTCATTTTTACCTGAGATATATTTTGTAAAGGATTCTCTGTTTACTACAAGCGAAAGAGCTTCGCGTAATTTTTTATTGTTAAAAGGAGGCTTTTCAGTATTAAAACTTATGTAATTTGAGGCAAGTTGTGGAGCATTTCTAAGTTCTTTTGGATATTGTTTTTTTATACTTTCTAATTGACCAGGAGGAATTCCATAAGTCCAGTCGAGCTGTCCTGCTTGGAACATTCTTAAAGATGTTGTTTTATCTTGGGTTGCATAAAAATTCACGGTATTAATAACAGTATTTTTGCTATCCCAATAATTTGGATTTTTTTCTAAAGAAATGTGATCGCCAATTTTCCAAGATTTTAATTTATAAGCACCGTTGCCTACAATATGCAATGATTGTGTCCAATCAGATTTATATTTTTCCACCACATCTTTTTTTAAGGGAACAAAGTTAACACCGGTAAGAACGCTTAAAAAATAAGGAGTAGGTTGTTCTAAAGTAATTTCAAGTGTGAAGTTATCAAGGGCTTTTACTCCTAATGTTTCAGGATTTGCTTTTCCATCCACAATAGTTTGCGCATTTTTAATCATATTTGCTAAATAAGCCATTTCAGAAGCCGTATTTGGATTCACAAATCTTTTAAAACTGTAGACATAATCGTCCGCTAAAACAGGAGAGCCATCGGACCATTTGGCATTTTTTCTCAAATGAAATGTATACTTTGTTCCGCCTTTATTAATATCCCAATGAGTTGCTCCTGCAGGAATAATATTTCCCATAGGATCATCAATGACAAGACTTTCAAAAAGATCCATTACAACATTGGCACCCAAATTATCGCGGACGCGCGAAGGATCGAGTGAGGAGGGTTCGCTTGAATTATCTTTATTTAATATTTGATTTTTAGCTAATTTTGTTCCGTTGGGGACAACAGCTGCTTGAGCTGCAGAAAGAATGCCAAATGAAACAGTTAATAACGTAACTGTTTTAAATAGTTTTTTTTGCATGGTTACTCCTGCATAACTAATTATAAAATTTGTTTTCTTTTAATTTAGTAAGTCAGCAGGAGGTAATTTGTCAAGTTAATAAAATTATTTTGTAATAAGTGACATGAATTCATTTCGTGATGCCATAGACTCACGAAATTGTCCTAACATAGAGCTTGTAATCATGGTTGAATTTTGTTTGCGCACACCGCGGACGCACATGCAACTGTGAATCCCTTCAACGACGACGGCAACACCATCGGGTTTTAAATATTTATTTATAGCATTGGCAATTTGTTGGGTGAGGCGTTCTTGAACTTGAAGGCGCTGGGCATACACATCAACAATGCGGGCGAGTTTAGACAGCCCTACAATACGCCCCCCTGAAGGGAGATAGGCAATATGGGCTTTTCCTGCAAAACTCAGCAAATGATGCTCGCATAAAGAATTAAATTCGATGTCTTTTAATAGCACCATTTCATCGGAATCAGATTCAAAAGTTGTGGCCAGGATTTCTTCAGGATTTAAAGCATATCCTTCGGTCATTTCTATAAGGGAGCGACAAAATCTGTCAGGAGTATCGAGCAAACCATCCCGTTTGGGATTTTCACCGATATAACGTAAAAGGGTTTTCACAGCTTCTGTAGCGGCTTCCGCACTCACATTATTAGCACTCACGGCTTTTTTGAAATTGGAACTCATTCATTCACTCCTTACAAGCTTTTTAGGGTGATTTTGGCATCCCCAGGCTCTTTTTCAAAATAAAGTATAACGCTTCTGCCAATGCGACCTACGAGATGGGAATGAACAGGGAGAATATCGTTTAATTCCTTTTCTTGGCTTTTTTTGGCGTCTGCATCCGAATTACCTGGAAGTTGTATTTTAATAAGCTCATGCTTTTCAAGCGCTAAAGCAATTTCTTTTCCCACTGTTTCCGAAAAACCTTGAGAACCAACTTGGACCACAGGTTTGAGGTGATGAGCGAGTCCTTTCAGCTTAGCCTTTTGTTCACTGGTTAGAACTTCCGAATATTTATGAACTTTTTTCTCTGTGGCCATTCTGTAACGCTCCTTAATCGACGTAAAAAAAATACCTTGCACCAAATTTCAGGGAGATGCCATACTTTTTGCATGGCTTCACTGTGGATAAAAGACTTAATTTGCCAAAAATAGTGTCGATAACGCCACTGCAACAGGGAGGATGGCAATGGCCAAGAAAATACTCATCGTTGATGACTCTCGTACGATTCGCCAGCAGGTGGGCTTTACCTTGTCAAAGGAAGGCTTTGAGGTGGTTGAGGCAGAAGATGGTCAAGACGGCATAAATAAGCTACAGGGAACGCCTGATATAAGCATGATCATCTCCGATGTAAACATGCCTAATATGGATGGCTTGGTCATGATTGAAACCATCCGAAAGATAGAAGAGTTCAAGTTTATTCCTATAATAATGCTTACAACAGAAAGCAGTGGGGATAAAGTGGAACGCGCAAAAAAAGCAGGTGCAAGTGGTTGGTTAGTGAAACCATTTAATCCTGAACAACTTGTTGGTGCGGTTAAGAAATTAGCTCGATAATGAAAGGATACACTCATGTCGGGGAATGACGGCTCTGGTAAAGGAGCCAAACTAGATGCTTTATATAAATTAAAACATGATACTACAGGTATTCGTAAAAGAATTGCACCTAAAATTGAAACGTATAAACTTATTGGTTTTAAATTAAATGATGAAGAATTTGTAATTGAAATAGAAAGAGTTAAAGAAATTGTTAAAGTACCATTGGTAACACGCGTTTCTAAAGCTCCTCATTTTGTGGAAGGTGTTGCGAATTTGCGCGGTGATATTTTACAAGTTGTTAACTTTCATAAAATTATGGGACTTGATAATTTACCTATTTCTGAAAGAAGTCGCATTATTGTTTTAGATGATAAAAATGTATTAGCAGCTATTATTGTTGATTCTGTGAGTGAAGTTATTGAAGTGGAAAAAGAAGCTGTGCAACAAACTCCAGATATTGTTGCTGGAGAAAGATCGAAATTTTTAAAAGGAATTATTAAACCTCACAAACATAGAAATATTTTGTGGCTCGATTGTGCTGCAATTTACTCTGAGTTTAGTGCGCAAAATGAGAAAAAAGCAGCTGCCGCTTAAAAAAGGATTTACTTATGGCAATTATGGCCTACGAAAATAGAACTTTTAAACTAACTGGAAAGCTTACTATATATAAGGTTTCAGAGTTGAAAAATAAACTTCTCGAAGGATATAATGGTGAAGCCAAAAAAGACGGTGATTTTTTTCTAGATTTATCTGCCGCTGAATCAATTGATGGAGCTGTTCTTCAATTATTAATTGCGCTTAAAACATTGGTTAAAAATGGTAAAGGAAATTTAAAACTTAAGGTAAGCTGCCAACCTTTTGATTCTTTATTAGAAGTTTTTGGTATGCCTGCAGATACATTTCCAAAGGGTTAAATAAACCTTGATGGAGTCTTATTTTCTGGATATGAGGTGCTGAACTGTGGCCTATAATGAAGAGCAAATGCAAGAAATATTCTTTCAGGAAATGCGAGAAGTATTCGAGCATATTGATAGTTGCATTCTTGTCCTCGAAAAAACTCCTGGCGATCTTGAAATTATTAAAAATCTATTCCGTGAAGTTCATACATTAAAAGGATCTAGCGGTGTTTTTGGTTTACGTGAAATCGCCGATTTAACTCACCATGCAGAAGACTTGCTCGACCGTATGCGTGAAGGAAAATTGGAACCAACGGAAGAAGTTTTTTCCGCATTGTTACGTTGTTTCGACCGTTTAAAAGAAATGATGGATGGTGCGCAAAAGAAACAAAATTTAGCATCCTTTGATAATGCGGATATTGTACGTCAGCTCTGTGACTTTAAAGAAATTACCGGTGAGCAATTACAAGAAAAAGTGGCAGCAGGAGAAGTAGCTCCTCCACCTACAAATGAAAATATCAAACCAGGTGAATGTCCTTTCCATATATCCATTACAGGTGCCGATCAATTTTTCTTAACAGGTATTGATCCCATCACTCTAATTTTAAATTGTCGTGATATTTCTTCTGGAGCATTTTCTTTATATACAAATATTACCAGAGTTCCTTCGTTACAAGATATTGAAGCAGAACGCTGTTACTTTGAATTTACATTTAATTTTGTTTCAATGGCAGAGTTTAAAACAGTTCAAGATATTTTCGAGTTCGCTATAGGTTCAAGCAACGTAAAAATTGAAATGGATGGGCAAAAACCAGGAGCCGCAGCAGCCCCTGCGTCCGCTCCTGCTCCTGCTGCAAAACCCGCAGCAGCCGTACCTGCAGCAGCTGCGAAACCTGCAGCAGTCGCTGCTCCTGCTGCCGCGGGAGCGGCAAAACCGGGAGCTCCTGCTCCTGCTGCCAAGGCAGATGCGGCTCATGGTGGTGGTGATGCCAATGACTTTGTGCGCCTTAAAAAAGAAAAACTCGATCAATTAATGAACTTGGTGGGTGAATTAATTACGGTGAAAAACCTTTTTGTTCACTTAGCAAATCGTCTTGAAGAAGTTTTACCTGAGAATGAAATAACAAAAGGCTTTAAAGAAGGAACAGGGCACGTCACAAGGCTTTCAGCAAGGTTACAAGAAAGTGTGATGAATGCACGTATGGTTCCTGTGGGCAGTGTATTTACAAAATATACGAGACTTGTTCGTGATGTTGCTAAAAAACTTAATAAAAAAATAAATCTTGTTATAGAAGGTGAAGATACTGAACTCGATAAAACAGTAAGTGAAGCGATTTCTGACCCGATTATGCACCTCATTCGTAACTCGATTGACCATGGTATTGAATTGTCTGAAGTTCGTAAAGAAAGAGGAAAACCTGAAACAGGTACGTTACTTTTAAAAGCGGGTTATGAAGGTAACAACGTTAAAATTATCGTTAGAGATGACGGAAATGGTATTGACTTAGATAGAGTTAAAAATAAAGCAATTAATCTTGGCATTATTACTCAAGAACAAGCTGATCTATTAAGCAAAAAAGACATTATTGAATTTATTTTCCACAGTGGTTTCTCTACTGCGGCTGAAATTACAGATGTGAGTGGTCGTGGTGTGGGTATGGATGTTGTGCGTAACAACATTAGAAAATCTAGTGGTTCTATTCTTGTCGATACAAATCCAGGCCAAGGAACAGAATTTAAAATTATTTTGCCTCTTAGCTTAGCGGTAATTGAAGCTCTTTTAATTGGAGTTGATGGTGAAACATATGCGCTTCCTCAAGAAGTGATTACTGAAACCGTACGCGCTGAGAGAAAAGATGTTGTTAACTTAAATAATCAACCCAGCATAAATCTTCGTGGAGAAGTTATACCGTTACTGCGCCTTAATGAAGTTGTTAACTTGAGAAAATCCATTTTGGATGATTTTATTCATCAAGAAAAGAAACGGTTAAATCAAACGGAAGAAGAAAATACGGATTCCCGTTCAGCGTCAAAAGACATGGACGATGGTCTTACAAACCCTGTTGTTATTGTCCAAATTGATGGTCTTAAAGTTGGGATTCTTGTCGATATTTTGTACTGGCAGGAACAAATTATGATCAAACCTTTGGGTGGGTTTTTGGCTAATATACCTGTATTTACAGGCGCTTGTATAATGGGGAATGGTTCTGTTGTGTTGGTTCTTGAACCGAAAGAGCTTTATTATGCGGCTTGTCATGACGATGATAAGGCAGCTGCGTAATTCAGGTACCAGCACGGTATAGGAGAGGTTAAATGGCTATTTATATTGCCAAAAGCAAAAAAGAAGAGCGAATGCTTCAAATCGGAAGCAACAAGTTTGAGCTTGTTGACTTCAGGTTGAAGGACTTTCCTGTTGGTGCGGATATGTCCCACCCTCAAGCTTATGAGGGTATATATGGAATTAACATAGCAAAAGTAAGAGAGATTAATAAAATAAGCCAGTTTACAAAAATGCCCAATTGCCATGAATGTATTGAAGGTCTTCTTGAACTCCGTGAAGAAGCGATTCCTATTGTGAACCTAGCAAAATACTTGGGTTATCATAATCACGCTCTTAGACCTACTGATAATATTATCATTTGTGAGTTTAATGGTTTAGTTACAGGATTCGTGGTGCACCAAGCTATGCGCATCCGTCGCATTTCTTGGGAAGCGATTTTACCGCCAACGCGTCTTATTGGTCGCGAAGGGGGCTGTGTTACTGGAATGCATAAATTGGTAAAAGGTCCTGACAATGAGCGTGATTTGATGCTCTTAATTTTGGACTTTGAAAAAATTGTTGCTGAAATTAATGGAGAAACTTACGCACTTAATAAATTTGCGGAAGATAAACAAAACAATAAAGTTGCAACTTCTACTGATGACACACGCACAGTCCTTGTCGTAGATGATAGTTTAACAGCAAGAACGCAGGTCGAGCTTTTCCTCACACAACATGGTTTCCGTGTGATTACAGCAACCGATGGAGAAGAGGGCTTGTTCACTCTTCAGGCCTTACTTGATCAGGCAAAACAGGAAAACAAAGACATTACGGACATGGTTCAAGTGGTTGTTTCTGATGTGGAAATGCCTCGTATGGACGGTCATGCTTTTACACAATCCATTAAAAAAGATCCTAAACTCAGTGCTATTCCCGTTATTATGCATACTTCGCTTTCAGGACGTGCCAACCAAGATGCGGTGAAGTCACTTGCCGATGAGTATGTTGTGAAATTTAATGGCGATGCCCTGATTGCTACTGTGAATCGTGTATGGCGTAAATTGATGGACAAAAAAGAAGCAAATAGAACAAGTGATATGAACGATGAAGAAGAAGATCAAGAAGCATCATAGTTTAATGGAGTTCTTATGCCAATTAATGTGTTGATTATAGATGACTCACCTTCTGTGTGTGCTATGCTTTCGCAAATGATGACAAGTGCTGGTTTTAACGTTGTTGGGATTGGAAAATCAGCGGAAGAAGGACTCGAATTAGCAGGGAAACTAAAACCAGATGTGATCACGCTCGATATCGAAATGCCTGGAAAAAGTGGTCTACAAGCGCTCCCTCTCATTCAAAAAACATGTGATGCTGCTATTATCATGTGCTCTACTTTAACAAACCAAGCAGCCACAGCAACCTTACAATCCCTTGAAAAAGGTGCTTTTGACTACATCCCTAAAACAGAAATTGGTAAAACATTTACATTAGATAATTTAAAGGATCGGGTAAATAACGCTTATGCCTTTGTTACTTCGAAAAGAAAAGGCGAAAGTAATTATAAACCCAGCGTTCCTATTGCATCACTTCCTCATCAGAATTTAAAAGCCATTGTTATTGGTGTTTCAACAGGAGGTCCTGCGGCTCTACATAAGCTATTTAATGCCTTGCCCGTTATGCCTATTCCGATTGTGGTTGTTCAACACATGCCAGCAGCCTTTGTGGCATCATTAGCAGAGCGCATTGCACAACAGACGAAGCACAAAACATGCGTGGCAAAGGAAGATCACACGTTAGCTCCAGGAGAAGTCTGTTTTGCTCCCGGTGACTTGCATGTTCTTGTTAAAAAAATGGGCGCTAGACTTTATTGTGGATTGAGTGAAGAACCTAAAAATATTTTGCACAAACCTTCGGCAGACGTTTTATTTCAATCCGCTGCTGAGGTCTTAGGCAAAGAACTTCTTGCGGTTATTTTAACAGGAATGGGAAGAGATGGCGCTGATGGTGGCAAAACTGTCCGCACACGGGGTGGCATGGTTTTAGCTGAAAGTAAGAGTTCTTGTGTGGTGTATGGTATGCCCAAAGCTGCCATTGAAGCGAGAACGGCAAACTTTGAATTTGACCTTCAAGATATGGCCGCTGCTATTACAAAAATCGTAACTGGAAAATTAATCCCACCAACTTAAGCGTTTTTATTGATAGTTTTTTTCCTAATGGATATAAGACCACCATGTTAAGCAGGGTGGTTTTTTATTATTCATTAATAAATTTAATTATCAATTTGGAAGAAAATGGTAAGTTTGAAGTTCAAAAAATGCTTGTAAAATGAAAAATTAAATAATTCTTTCAATAAGATTCCCAAATAAAAATATCAAATTTCCTTTGTAATTTCCTTAAATTTATATTACTTTTTACTTACAAATAAAATTAATCTTTAAAAAATAAATAAGGAGATAGTATGCTTTATAAAAATAATATTGTATTTTATTTTTTAGTTTTTTTCTTTTGCCAGAATGCTTTTATATACGAAGTTCAAGCTGCATCAGCTTCACAAAATTCGAACACCTCAAATGGAGCAGTTGAAAATGCAAACAATCATTTTCATCCCCAAGGAAAACTTCCCTCTCTTTTTACATTAAATTATCAAAAAGAACAGGTCAAAAAATTACCTTTTGAAGATAAAAGAGATTTTGAAGAAGTAAAAAAAGGCTTTATCGCTGCTCCCCCTTACAAAACTATAATGTCAGAAAAAGGAACGGTTGCTTGGGATATGAGCAGCTATGATTTTCTTTTAACGGATAATGATTTTAATAGCATTCATCCATCCTTAAGCCGACAAGCAATTTTGAATATGGGTTATGGATTATTTGAAGTATTGCCGGATAAAATATATCAAATTCGAGGGTTTGACATTGCGAATATGACTCTGATTAAAAGTGCCACAGGTTGGATTTTAATAGATGTTTTAACCTCTAAGGAAACAGCTAAAGCGGCACTTGCCTTTGCAAATCAAAAATTAGGGAAGCGCGCTGTAATCGCCGTGATTTATTCTCATTCTCATGGAGATCACTTTGGGGGTGCGCATGGGGTTATGAATGAAGTCGATGCAAAAAATGGGAAAATTAAAGTCATTGCTCCTGTGGGATTTATGGAAGCCGCTGTTTCCGAAAATATTTATGCGGGAAATGCAATGAATAGAAGAATGTTTTATCAATATGGCCTTCTCCTCCCGCGCAATGCCTATGGTCATGTCGACCAAGCTATTGGGAAAAATGTTTCCTCTGGTACTGTAGGACTCATAGCTCCTAATTATTATATTAAAAAAGACTTTGAAAAATTAGTGATTGATGGAGTTAAATTGGAATTTCAAAACACACCAGGTACAGAAGCTCCTTCAGAAATGAATATTTATTTTCCCGAATTAAAAGCTTTTTGGGCTGCGGAAAATATCACAAGTTCAGTGCATAATATTTATACTTTAAGGGGAGCCTTGGTGCGCGATGCGTTAGTATGGTCTAAGCATATTAATGAATCTTTATACCGTTATGGTAACAAAGCACGTGTCATGTTTTCATCACATACATGGCCGCGTTGGGGAAATAATAGAATACAAGAAGTCATGCGTGCCCAAAGAGATGTTTATGCAAATTTGAATAATGGTGTGTTAAATTTAGCAAACAAAGGTGTTACCATAAATGAAATTCATAATGTCTATCAACCTCCTAAAAGCTTGCAAAATCAATGGGCAGCGCGAAGTTATCATGGTTCTGTAGAGCACAACAGTCGTGCGGTGATCAATCGTTACCTTGGCTATTGGGATTCCAATCCAGCGACCTTAATTCCCTTATCACCACAGGAGTCGGCTCCCTTATATGTCGAAATGATGGGAGGTTCTGAAAAAATTCTTGCGAAAGCAAATCAATTATATAATGAAGGAAAATATCTTTATGCTATAGAAATATTAAATAAATTAATTTATGCACAGCCACACAATACAGAAGCAAAATATTTATTAGCCGATGTTTTTGAACAAATTGGATATCAAAAGGAAAGTACTAGTTTAAGAAATAGTTTTTTAGCGGGAGCCTTAGAATTGCGTTCTGGAATTCCTGCAGGAAATGTTGTCAAATCTTTAGGGTCAGATTTAGTGTCTGCTATGCCCACAAATTTATGGCTTGATTATTTAGCAATTCGCTTAAATAGTGAAAAAGCTGATGGAAATAATTTTATAATCAATTTAGAAACCCCTGATAATTATGAAAAATATGTTATTGAATTGAGCAATGCTTCTATGACAAATATAAAAGGCTTTCAATCAGATAAAGCAAATTTATCTATAAAAGTGAACAGAACAGAATTAGAAGAAATTATAATGGGCAAGAGTTCTTTTGAAGAAAAAATAAATCAAGGAAAAATAAAATTAATAGGAGATGCAACTATTTTAGCCCAATTAAAAGAAATGATAGATAATTTTAGCTTAAATTTTGAAATTTTACCTGGAACAAAAGCAGTATCTTCTATCTAAAATTAATTAAAATATTTTTCTTCAGAAATTTCTTTTAACATTTGGATATCGGCAATTTGAAAATCAGAAATATTACCATCCACAGCGCCCATTTTTTTTAATTCAGCGAAGACACGGCTTACGGTTTCAGGGGTCATATCTGATAAATCGGCAAAATCACTGCGGCTTAATAATGCTTTTTTGTTTGAATCACGATTGGTAAAATAAGGATAGACTTCTAAAAAACAAGCCGCTAGCCGTTGTCTTGCCGATTTATAACGGACACCTTCAATGCGGTTATAAAGAGTTGAGGAGTGACGACAAATTCTCTTTAAAAAATCCAGATAAATAGAAGGATTTTTTTCGCCAATTCCCGAAATAGCAATATTGGGAACAGAAATATATTCACAATTTGTTATAGCAGTGCATGTTCTTTCGTAGTAAGGAGATTTTGAAAACATTTCAAAAATTCCAAAACAATCACCTTCTTTTGCCAGTGAGCTTATAATTGATTTATTTTTTTCAAACTCTTTTGAAAATTTAACACATCCTGATGACAGTAAGTAAACAGAATAAGCTTTTTCTCCAGTAATAAAAATATTTTGTTCCTTTTTTACCCTTAATTCAGTTGAGCTTTGATATAAAATTTCTAGCTCTTCGTTATTTAATGAGGGAAAAAATCCGGAAAACTTTTTAACTGAATTGAGCGCTTCACTTTTTTTCACTAGAAATTCCTTAAATTATCTTTTACTTCATTTTAATAATCAAACCATTCTTCCCAGGTTTTTCCTCCATGCTTATCCTGAAGTGATGGAATAATTTTTTCACTGGAAAGTTGTGGAAATGAAGCTTTTACAGATTCATCTAAAATAAAAACCAAACCGCTTCCACCAAATGAAAAATCAAGTCGGCTGCGCAAAATTTCATCAGCGGTGAGCTTGGTCAAGTTGAACACATGAGTCATTTTGCCTGAAAAAATGGTTTTACTGATTTCAAGTCCAAGATTTTTCACAATGGCAGTGGTATAAAGCAACTGTGTTTCATGCATAAAGCGAGACATAACTCCTTCTTTATGAAAGCGATCAGTAAAATTATTCTCTAGTATGAGTTGGAATTCTTGGATCCAATCAATAGCTTGATTTTGATCTCTCCCCGACATAAATAAACAAATAGGAGTGAGACATCCTCTTCCATGCCATAAACTACAAAGTTTCGCTACCTCATCTGAAGAATAGTGCAGATCAATTTTTAAGCTATTTTTTACGTCTCCTTGCGGAATTAAGTGTGTATTCGTTCCTGCTAACATTTTTTTAAATGTACTGATAGTCGTGTCAGTACCAAAAACGATGACAGAATCAAATTCAGCATATTCTTTTGATAAGGATCGCGATTTCTCTAAAATAATTTCCGTAGGATAAAAATAGGGCGCTAATTTGTCAACCAAATCTTCAATTTTTGCGCGGATTCGATTTGATAAGGGATCATCATTTCGCAATGAGGGTAACTTAATATGCACTGATTTTGCGCCTAAAAGTGAGGCTATACGTGTGGGGTAGAGCCATGCAATGGGAATATTTGCAGAGGAAATAATAAGTACATTTTTTTCTTTTAATTTTTCAGGATTTTTTATTTTAATATCATTCCATGACAATAAGGTTTCATTCAGATCCGCCCAACATTGAGGCGTCCAAATTTCAGGACTTAAGGATTCGATAAACGTGTGAATGTCTTCGGTTGATTTAAATTCCTTTACTTTTGTTATATTCTCAAGAGGTTTATTTACAGGATTAGAAATATTTGGTGTATTTATGAAAAAGAAAGAATCTTTTACATTTAAACTACATCCTTTTAAAGTAGCATCGGGCGCACGACCCTTAAGTTGAAAAATTCCTTCATCTTGATCAACAATACAAGCAATATCTTCTGTAATTATAGTAGGCCAAGAGTCCATATTTAAAAGATCGAAGAAGGCAAGAAAGCCATATTCACCTTCTCGTAGTGCTTTCATTTCGCGCAAATTAATGACAATGGGAGTCAATGTTTCGTTACATTTAAAAGTACCATCATGAATATTTTTTAAAGACCAGGCTTGTGACGCTAATTCGCACATACCATATTCTGATAAAAACAAAAATTCCATCGGATTCCCATAGGAAACTTGAAATATTTTTATGCATTCTTCCAATGAAAAACTTTGTGTTCTTCCTTTCGTACCTCCGGTATCAATAATGGAAAGTTTTTGTCCTTTAAATAATTTTGGGATATTGTTACGTTGTACATATTCGGCAACTAAAATATGATGAAAAGTTGTCCCAAATACGATAACATCATTTTGAAAACGCGGGTCTGATAACATTGTTGCGACATTTTCGGGATTGCTTTCGACATCGCAATAATGGATGTCAAATGCTGAATTTTTTAGCATTCCTATCATAGCTGCCAAAGAGCTTTTCGGCCAGACATCGCGTGGAGGAATGAGGCTTATGATGGGAGTGTCTCGTTTAAAATGATGTAACTTTAAAAATCTTTCAAAACCTTCGCTTGTTTTTGTTTCATAAAGTTCCAACCGTTCTTTTGTAAAAATATGTCTTGCTTGAATGTTGTTAGTACTGCCGCTCGATAGAAAAGTGGTGTCTGTGGGAGAGGATTTTTCTGTAAAAAGTAAAAAATCGCGAAAACAGCGTATAGGCAAAAAGGGGATGGAGCTTTTTACTTCAGAGAAGGGAAGAAAAATATCTGTAAAAAAGTTCATCAGTTTAGGGTTCAAAGTAATCAAACTTTGTTTTTGTTTTAGCATTCTTTTAAAAATTTCTGTTGAGAGAAACTCTTTCATATTAGACCTACTTTAATATAAACAGTTGAAAAAAAAATTGAAGTAATGGATATCTATTACTTCCTCTCCAGAACTCTAAACAGGTGCTTGCTTAGAAATCTGATATGTTTTAATTGTATGCGTGTTCGGTTTCTTTTAAAAGGGTCATAAATGCAAAACTCTTCTTCTCATGATGTATTACAGAGTAACAAGCCAAAGCATCATAAACTTTCAATGCTTGGATTTAGTTTTTTATTTATTGGTTTCGTTTTGCTTGATCAGGCAACGAAATTTTGGTCGGAAAAACTTTATATGGTGAGTTCATCGCTCACAGATATTCGCATTTTTTCTCAAACTTCAGATCATATCTTTACCATAGGATCTCCTTCAAATTGGATTCAGTTTGAGACAACTTATATTCGAAATACAGGAGCTGCCTGGGGATTTTTAGGTAATTTACCTGAAAATATTCGTCCCTATTTCTTTTATATTTTAACAAGTGTTGCCATGCTTGTTATTTTAATTTTCTTTTTTAAAACCAATCCAAAACAAACTCTGGCGCGATTAGGTATTGCTTTTATTTTTTCTGGAGCTGCTGGTAATTTTATCGATCGTGTTTGGTTACACTATGTCATTGATTGGATTCATTTTAGATGGGATTTATTAGGTTGGAATTATGATTATCCCGTGTTTAATGTTGCCGATTGTGCTGTTACCTGTGGTGTAGTACTCTTAATCATCGATGCCGTCATTGATGAAATTAGGAACCGGAAAGCTAAAAAAAACTCTAAAGCTTGACAGTCGAATTTAGCCGTAAAAGATCCTATATATTCTTGTTCTAGACTTATTGGAGATTTTGGATATGGCACAACAGTTCCTTAAAAACTCTACACATCGTGTCAATGAAATATTTCAGGCAGGAATTACGGAAGCGTTAAATGCTCAAGTAAAAATGCTTATTCCTGAATTTTTATTATTTGCACTTATAGAACAAAAAGATTCTATTGCCTTAAAAATTGCTGATGAGTGTAAATTAGATGAAGTCCTTGTCAAGACGACAATTATCAACGGAATTTACGATAGCATCAATCAATTGCAGCGCAAACAAGATACGCATTTTACCCATTCACGCGATCCTACGGGAATGTATGGTTCTCCTGAGGTGGCTTTTTTATTGGAACGTGCCGATTTAGAACGTAAAAATTTTGGTGATGCTTATATTAGCACAGGGACATTGCTTCTGGCATTTTTTGATAACCGATTAACTTGTCGCGACATTATCATCCGCTCAGGACTAAATTATGAGGACTCCAAAAAAGCATTATTAAATGTGCGCGGAAATCATCGTGTGACCAATCGTGATGATGAAGCAAAGCAAAGTGCTTTGTCGCAATACACGCGTGATATTACGGCAATGGCAAGGCGCGGTGAATTGGATCCCGTGACATCGCGCGATATGGAAATAGAGCGTGTTGTTCAAGTTTTATCAAGGCGTAAAAAAAATAATCCCGTTTTAATTGGGGAACCGGGAGTGGGGAAAACGGTTATTATTGAAGGACTTGCGCAACGTATTGTTGATCTTGAGGTGCCCGATCACCTGGTCGGCAAACGTGTTTTGAGTTTGGAAATGGCCGACCTTGTCGCAGGTAGCAAAATGCACGGAGAATTTGAAGAGCGACTCAAGGCATTAAAAGAAGAAATTATTGCGCTAGAAGGACAAATCATATTATTTATCGATGAAATTCATACCGTCGTAGGTGCGGGGCGTACCACAGGATCCCTGGATGCCTCTAATATTTTAAAAAGCTCCTTGGCAACAGGACAGCTACAGTGCGTGGGCGCAACTACATTTAAGGAATATAAACAATATATTGAAAGTGACAGAGCTTTAGAGCGCCGTTTTCAACCCATTCGTGTGGAAGAGCCTTCTATTGCCGATGCTAAACTTATTTTAAAATCAATTGCTGTGAAATATGAAAAGCATCATCAAATTAAATACAGTCCTGAAAGTCTTGATGCTGCTGTTGAATTAAGTAACAAATATATTTTCAGTCGCAGTCTCCCTGATAAAGCCATCGATTTGATCGATGAAGCAGGTGCTTTAAAAAGAATTAAAGTGGTTAGTATTCCACCAGATATTCAAAAACTTGAGCAAGAAAGAGCAAAAAAAGACATTGAACGTAACGATTATTTTAATCGTCAAGATTTTGCTATGGTGGCTAGCTCGCAAATGGAATTGTTGGCGTTAGAAAATAAAATTGCGGCAAGAAGGAAACAGTGGGAATCGGAAATGAAACAAGAAGATCGCATTGTCACAGTAGAAGATATTGCATTACTTGTTTCTAAAACCACGGGCATTCCTGTGCAGCGTTTGCAAGCAGAAGATCTTGAAAAGCTTGCGCATATTGAAGATGAATTAGCGAAAAGGCTTATTGGTCAAAAACAAGCGATTACGGCTGTGGCCAATGCATTGCGCAGAAATCGCATTGGCTTAAGGGAACGCAAAGCACCCATTGGAAGTTTTTTCTTTTTAGGACCTACAGGTGTGGGTAAAACCGAATTAGCAAAAGCATTAGCTGAATATGTTTTAAATGATGAGCAACGTATTATTCGTTTTGACATGACAGAATTTATGGAGCGTCATGAAACTTCTAAATTAATTGGCTCCCCTCCAGGTTATGTAGGATATGGAGATGGAGGTCAATTAACAGAAAAAGTAAAAAGACAGCCATATAGCGTTTTATTATTTGATGAAGCCGAAAAGGCGCATCAGGATATTTTTAATTTATTTTTACAAATATTAGATGATGGTCGTTTAACTGATGCTGAAGGCCAAAAAATTAGTTTTGAAAATACACTTATTATTTTTACAAGTAATCTTGGTAGTGAGTATATCAGTTCAAATAAGAGAAGTGTTGGCTTAGGTGGAAAAGACAAAGATTTATCCCACAAAGAAGTCAGTGACCTCGTTATGGGAGAATTAAAGAAAACATTTAAACCTGAATTTTTAAATCGTCTTGATGAAATTATTGTTTTTGAAAAGTTAGGTACAGATGAAATAAAGCAAATTTTAGAATTAAATCTTGAAAAATTAGAAAAAAAAGTAACGAAACAAGGACTTTCTTTTAAAATAACGGAAGATGCGAAAAAGTTTTTAGCAGATAGAGGTTTTAGTCCTTTAAATGGAGCACGACCCTTACGAAGATTATTAGAAAGTGAAGTGGAAAATAAAATTGCCCAAGAAATTATTGTGAAAGGAAAAGATAAAGACACAGGATTGGTAAATGGAAAATTATTATCCATCCAATTAGTAAAAGATCCTCAACCACAAATTAAAGTTACAATAGAATAATTAGGAAATTAAAAATGAATAGGGCAAATCAATTTGCAAAATTAACAGAACTTATTTCTGAAGTAGAAAATATTAACGGTGCGACTTGTGTACTATATTGGGATCAAAATACATATATGCCCGCTCAAGGAGTTGCTGGTAGAGGGAGGCAAATTGCAACCTTAGGTAAAATTGCTCATGAAAAAATGACAAGTTCTGAGGTGGGGCGTTTATTAGATGATTTAACGCAATATGAAGAGGAGCTTCCTTATTCTTCATTTGAATCCTCTTTTTTGCGTTGTGTGCGGAGAAATTACAATCGATCATTAAAAATTCCAGGTCAATTTATTTCAGATATGTTAACACATCAGTCCGTCTGTTATGATGCCTGGATTAAAGCAAAAGAAGAAAATAATTTTAAATTAGTGCAACCTTTATTGGAAAAGACATTAGAATATTCAAAAAAATATGCTGATTTTTTTGAATATAAACATATTGCTGATCCTCTTATTGAAGATTCTGATTTTGGTTTTACTACAGAAACAGTTCAAAAAATATTTTCAGATTTACGCCAAGAACTAGTTCCTTTTGTGAAAGGAGTTTTACTAAATAAAACTCCTGATGATTCCTGTCTCAGAAAAAATTATCCTATTTCATTGCAAGAACAATTTAGCAAAAAAATTATTGAGAAATTAGGATATGATTTTAATAGAGGACGACTCGATACTACTCATCATCCTTTTATGATTACTTTTTCCCATGGTGATGTGCGTATTACAACAAGATATCAAGAAAATTTTTTAACGGAAAGTATTTTTAGTACCATTCATGAAACAGGTCATGCCTTTTATGAAATGGGATGCGATGTTTCCTTAGATGGTACTCCTTTATTTGGTGGAACATCCAGTGGTGTTCATGAAAGTCAATCAAGACTTTGGGAAAATATTGTAGGAAGAAGTTATGCGTTTTGGGAATATTTTTATCCATTTTTGCAAAGTGAATTTCCAGAGCAATTAAATTCTGTTTCTTTAAAAGAATTTTATCTTGCTATTAATAAAGTATCTGCAAATTTAATCCGTACTGATGCTGATGAACTAACATATAATCTTCACGTTATGATCCGTTTTCAATTGGAACTTGAAATGCTCGAAGGGAAATTAAAAGTCAAAGATTTACCCGAAGCTTGGAATGCTTATTACTTAAAAGATTTAGGACTTAAAGTACCAAGTGATTCTTTAGGCTGTCTGCAAGATACACATTGGTACGGCAGTCTCATTGGGGGGCAATTTCAGGGTTATACATTAGGTAACATCATGAGTGCGCAGTTTTATGAGGCTGCGGAAAAGGCTATCCCCAATTTATCAAGCCAATTTAAAGAAGGGCATTTCTCGCCCTTAAAGAACTGGTTAGAGCAAAATCTTCATAAATATGGAAAAAAATTCAAAGGGTTAGAGGTTTTGAAAAGGGCAACCCAAAAAGATCTCACCATTGAGCCCTATATGAACTATTTAAGGAAAAAATTTCCCATCAAATAATTGACGTTCTGGAAATAATTTCTTTGTTTATAAATTTGCAATCGCGACGAAACAATGTTCAGCGTTACACAGCCCAATTTGTAAATGACCCCCATGGATGGGGGAAAAAAGAAACCTCATTTTGGACTACAGCGCTTAAATTCAGCTGTTTGCCTAGGGATGGGTTTAGGTTCTAAGGACGGAACCGATGGTTGCAATTTACAAAGGGGCTGTGTGGCGCTTTTTTGTTTTCTGGTTGCTTTTGTGGGTTTTTCTCGATAGACAAAAAGGGTCTTGTGGCCTTTTACTCTTTTTAATGGGTTAAACTTATGGAAAGCGAACTTCTCATATTTTCCGGTAATGCCAATCGTGATTTAGCAAATAAAATTTGTCAATACCTTGATACTCCCCTGGGGACAGCTCTCATTGGTCGTTTTTCAGACGGGGAAACCCGTATTGAAATTGAGAGCAATGTGAGGGGACGAGATGTGTTCATCATCCAGCCGACCTGTAGCCCCGCTAATCAAAATGTCATGGAACTCCTTATTATGATTGATGCTTTAAGACGTGCCAGTGCGCAACGAATTACAGCAGTCATTCCTTACTATGGATACAGCCGCCAAGAGCGGAAAAGCACACCTCGGACACCTATTACAGCAAAATTAATCGCCGATCTACTTGTCAGTTCAGGCGTCAATCGCATTTTAACCATTGAGCTTCACACGGGTGCAATTCAAGGTTTTTTTAACCTTCCTGTCGATCATTTATATAGCAAACCTGTGTTTGTAGAACATTTTGCGAAAATGAACTTTGAAAATCCGATTATGGTTTCACCCGATGCCGGAGGCGTTGAAAGAGCGCGTGCCGTTGCGAAGTTTCTAGGTTGTGGTTTAGCCATAGTCGATAAACGCCGCGATCGTCCAGGAGACTCCAAAGTTATGAATTTAATTGGAGATGTTAAAGGGAAAACCGCTATTTTGTTTGATGACATTTGCGATACCGCAGGCTCATTGACTTCTGCCGCTGCCGTTTTACGCGACAATGGAGCTTTAAAAGTTTATGCCGCCGCAACTCATGGCGTGCTTTCAGGGCCTGCTATAGATCGTATTAATGACAGTTGTATTGAAAAATTATTTATCACAGACACCATTCCTATTTCTGAAGAAGCCTCAAAATGTTCTAAAATTGAAGTCTTAAGTGTCTCTGAGTTGCTTGGAAAAGCCATCCGTCGTATTCACAACTCGGATTCCATTAGCTCTTTATTTATATAAGGCACTCAAAACAGTGGAAAATCTTCAATTTTCTTCATTCCCTTCCTCTCTTTTTGAGCAGCCCCTGCACCAAGGGGAAGGGGTACAGTTTCTTGATTTCGAAGGCGCACAAATTGCCTTCGATTTTCAATCCGCCAAGGCTCCCTGCGAAAAACTTCTTGTTTTAGTCAACGGATATCAAAGAAATCGCATGGATTTTCGTGCTTTTCGTAAAAAGATAGAAAAACTTTCGCCTCAAACGGCAACCCTCGCTTTAGATAATCGCTATTGTGGACAGACGACCGTAAGCTCTTCCAATCCTTTAACTGTGATTCGTATGGCAAGAGATGTTTCAGCATTGGCTGCATTCTATTGTAAAATATTGAATTTAAAAGATTTTTCACTACTTGGTATCAGTATGGGGGGTATGATTGCCCAAACCTTGGCAGCAGGTAATGAAAACGTGGAAAATCTGTTTTTAGTCAGTACTACGGCAGGTGGACTGGGCAGAACTTGGCCTGTTGCAGTTAAGGATCCTTCTTCCTTAGAATATAAAAATCATTATGAAAATTTAGATTCCACAAAGAAACACATGGAACGTTACTTTGGTGCACGGTTTTTAAAATCATCCACATTATTGTTTGATATGATGTGTAAAACACTTGTAAAATCGAATACAGGCGAAATGAATGAGTCCGCAAAAACTCAATTTTTAGCTTCATCTACCTTTGATGGTGTTGAAAATATTGCAAAAATTAAGGCAAAAACATTAATTGTTTCGGGCGATGAAGATCAAATCATTCCTCTTGAAAACGCGCATTATTTAAGTAACAATATTGCTCATTCTTCTCTTGTTGTTTACCCCGAAGTGGGTCATCTTATTTTAATCGAAGAACCGGAAAAATTTGCAAACGATATTTGTGAGTTTTTAAAGTAAAAGGTCGTTATGTCGCAAGCAAATGCTTTACATTTAAATGAAAAAGATTGGTCTGATTGGTTTGTTTCACAGGGTGATAAACCATTTCGTGGTCGTCAAATTATGGATTGGCTATATATTCGTCATCAATTTTCTCCTGAAATGTTTTCGAATATTCCCAAGCATTTGCGTGAAAAATTAGCGGCTGATTTTAATTGGTCTTTGCCAAAAATTGATACCATTTTACCTTCCGATGATGGCAGTGAGAAAATATTACTGAAGTTACACGACGGGCTTTTTGCGGAATGTGTTCTTATGCCTTCGGATAATCGCGTTACTTTATGTGTAAGCAGTCAAGTTGGTTGTCGAATGGCTTGTACATTTTGCCAAACAGGGAAAATGGGTTTAACTCGTAACTTAACAACAGGTGAAATTTTAGTCCAAGTTGTTATTGCAAATATGCGTCTGGTTGAAAGAAATATTTTAAATCGTAAAGTGACTAATATTGTTTTTATGGGAATGGGTGAACCACTCGATAATTATAACAATGTTATAAATGCTTGTAAGGCCTTTATTGATCCTAAGTTATTTGCTCTATCAAAACATAAAGTAACTGTTTCTACTTCAGGACTTGTTCCTGAAATTATGCGTTTAGGTAACGATGTTCCAGTTGCCTTAGCGATTTCTTTACATACCGCTGATGATGCGCAACGCTCCGGTATGATGCCTGTAAATAAAAAATATTCCTTAGAGGAATTAAAAAAAGCGTTACTCAATTACCCTGTGCAAACAAGACACGGTATTACTTTTGAATATGTCATGATTCAAGGAACTAATGATTCTATTGCTCATGCTAAAAAATTAGTAAAATTTCTTCATGGCTTGAAAGCAAAAGTCAATTTAATTCCCATGAATCCACACCCTGGCGCTGTGAATATGGTTGCAACCGATTTTAATCAAATGCGCGAATTTCAAAAATATTTGTCTGATCGCTCTATCCCCGCTCCCGTGCGCTATAGCCGAGGTCAAGATGTCAGTGCTGCCTGTGGACAACTTGCTACGAAAAGAAAAGAAGAAATCAATTTGCCACCACGTACAGTGGCCTTAGCACGAAGACGTGAATACCTTGCGGAACGCAATTCTTCAAATTAAAAAATTTAATATTTTATCAATTTTCAATTTTAATATCATATTTTTTCAATATTTGTTTGAATCTTCCGGTTTTTTTGAGTTCAATAATGCCATCGGATAACATTTTCGCATATTTTTCAGAGTTAGGTAACACTTTAGGGAAACCTATATAAATTCCTGTTTTCTTTCCTATGCTTCCTGCTTCTCTGACTTTATCATTTAACTTTATTTGCTTAAGAGTATAATTTGCTACGATGCTTTCTTCAATAGTAGCATCTATTTGTTTATTTAATACTTTATTTATGTTTTTTTCAAATACAGATTCACCACCGGCTGGAACAACTTGCTTTGCATATTTATTTATCGTATTTATTTCCCCGCCATAAACATATCCGAGTGTCAGGCCTACTGTAATGTTTTTGAGGGATTCGGGATCTTTATAATTCCATTTGTTATCTTTTAATACGTAAAATTTATTTAAACTTTTACCAAAATCTTCTTTAGGAAAAATATATTTATCTTCACGTCCTTCTTTGTAAGCCGCACCCATAGCGTCTAATTCCCCTTTTTCGTTTGCTTTTAAAACCCGTGCCCAGGGGAGTACAACATATTTAAACTTAATATTGTGCTTTGCAAATATTTCTTCTGCCATGTCGACAACGTAACCCTTCTTTTGGCTTGTTGTTTCGTCACAGGTATAGGGGCACCAAAAGTCGCTGCCAAATTGGATCACCTTTTGCTCTTCCGAAAGTGCATTTGTAATGGGCAATAGCATTGTGGCAGATAAAAATACATTTTTTAAAAAGTTATGAAAAGTTGATTTCATTTTTGGATTTCCTTTAATGTTTCAATAATGAATTTAGCATGATTAATTTTATAATTTTGAAAGTGTTAGGTTTTTGGCAAGTTAACATAGAATTTAAATTCATCTACATTCTGCGTTAAATAAATTCTAATTATTATTGTGATATCGTTTCTAATATCGATATACTAGTTGGAATATTAAATCCTGAACCTTAAAGTGATTCCTTTTGGTGGACAATGTGCTATGAACTTAGGCGTTCATATAGAAGGGTTGTCCAATGGTAAAGAAGAAATCAGTTAAAAGTCAATATTCTCTTGAGTTTAAGAACCAAGTTCTTGAAGTTTTAGAAAATAGTCCTAAAAACATGGCTCAAATAGCTAGAGAGTTTGGAGTATCTTACCCCACTCTAAATAGTTGGAATCGTTCTATTGGAGATAAAAATAAGTTAAATTTTTAATGAAAAACCCTGATGAATTAAAAAAACTACAGCGAGAAAACGAACTTTTAAAAAAGGAAAATGAAATCCTAAAAAAGGCGGCAACCTTCTTTGCAAAACAGCTCGATTAAAATTCGAGTTTGTTATGCTAGAGAAGGAAAATTATCCTGTATATTTGCTCTGTAAAGTTATGCGCGTTTCTAAGAGTGGATTTTATAAATGGTTTGAGTGTAAAGATAAAAATCATCACTTTGAGTTTAGCCTTGAAGAAGAAATAAAAAAAATACATACTTCTTCAAGAGGTACATATGGAAGACGGCGGATTTTATCCGCTCTTAAAAAATCATTTATTAAAGTTGGGCAAAAACGCATATCCAAGATTATGAAGAAACTAAATCTGAATGGGGTCGGCAAGCCTAAATTTAAAACAACAACAAAGGTTGATAAGCAAGCAATGCATTTTCCGAATTTAATTTCAGGAGATTTTACTTCCTATAAGCCCAACGAACTTTGGACCAGCGATATTACATATATTCCAACAAAAGAAGGCTGGGTTTATTTGTGTATAATATTGGATACTTTTTCAAGAGCAATCATTGGTTGGAGCATGCAAGATAATCTAAAAAGAGAAATTGTTTTGAATTCGCTAAACATGGCATACAAAAAAAGGTCTCATTTTCCAAATGGAATAATTTTTCATAGTGACAAAGGATCGCAATATTCAAGCAAATAAGTTAGAAAATATTTAAAATTAAATCATTTTCATCAAAGCATGAGCAATAGCTGCTATGAGAATTCTATTACAGAAACATTTTTTTCAACTTTAAAAAAAGAATTGGTATATCGATGCAATTTTCTTACCAGAAAAGAAGCAAAATCTTCGATTATAGAATACATAGAGGTATTTTATAATCGAATTCGTGCACACTCTGCACTTGATTATCTTGCACCTTTAGAATATGAAAAGAATTATGAAATTTAATCGTCCACTTTTCGGGGATCACACCAAACGCTTGCGGATCCTGTAAGGCTCCCGAGGTTGAAGAAGTATTTTCATAACGGAAACCAAATCCAATGAGCCCGCGTTTGCTTAGCAGAACTAACAAATCTGTAAAAATATTATAGCCATTATAATAAATTCCACTAATAACGAGTTGTGAATAGCCACTGCTCAATGAAAGATTATATTTTCTAGGTAATTCTGTGTCAGCTTGATCAATCGAACTCCAGTCATATACAGGAATATTTGCAGCAAAAATATTAAATGAATAAAAAATAATTAGAAATATGAAAATTAATTTTACCATAAAAATACTATTATTTGAATTATTTTTTTTGTATTTGAATAATAAATGTTTTTTATTCATGTTAATTCATGAAATTAGTTTTCAATAAATTACGATGTATTTATGTTCAATTATTTATAAAAATTATTGGTAATTTTGTTTATTGATTTTTTTAAATATTAAGATAAAATTTAATTTGGAAATGTCTTTTTAAATTAAAGCTAGAATGTGCCAATATCAGTCTCAGCTTCGTCTTAAATATTATAAGTTATTTCAAAAAACGAGTCATATGTAGTTGAATAAAAAAAATTCACTACATGGTTTTTTAGCTACCACATTATTTATGGGAAGTTTACTCAATTATGCATTTATAATAACGGATTCGCTTTGAAAGGATATGTTCATTTATTGTCAAAAAATTACAAAGATTTACCTATTAAATAACGATTGTAGTCTTTTTGTTGTAATAATAAGGTGACCATAAATAGTTAATTTAATTTTAATTAATTTTTAATAAAAATGTAATTTTTTTTACTTTAGAAATCCAGGAAAAGCTTCGCTTAATCCTTTAATTACAAATTCTATAGCAATGGCTGCAATGAGAATACCCATAATGCGTCCCATTAAATTTAACCCTGTTTTACCCAATAAACGAAATAAATACTGGCTGTAATTTAAGGTTAATGCTGTAACAAACATAACGAGTATGATCGCTATAACTAGGAGACAATAATAAAGGAAATTATGTGCTTCTGTAGACTGCACAACAATAGTGGAAATCGCTCCAGGGCCCGCGAGTAAGGGCATGGCGAGAGGAACTACGGATATATCATCCTTTAGTCTGCTTTCGTCTTCTTCGTCATGTTTCATTTTTTCAGAAGAGCCCATCATATGCTCAAGAGCGAAACGAAGTAACAAAATTCCGCCAGCGATGCGCAATGCTGATATGGAAATACCAAAAAGATTTAAAATACTCATTCCCGTGAAGGCAAACACTAACAAAATGCTCGAAGCAATTAAGATCGCTTTGCGTCTTGTTTTTTTGACATCACTTGGGGTGAAACGTTCTGTCAGAAGGAGATAAACTGGTATAGCGGCAAATGGGTCTACCATCACAAAAACAGAAATGAAGGTATTAAAAAGGTAAGATAGGGACGCGCCCATAGTTGAGTTTTGATCCATCAAAAAAGAGATGAAATCCATAAGTCTGTTCCTATCATGATTTGAGTACGGCAAAGCTAACAATTTGAGGCTTTGCAAGGGAGGATACTAGTGAAATTTCTTGCTGTGAGTCAAGATAATGATCTCGTTAATTCAATTTGTTCTGAATTTAAGCAACAAGGTTATGATATTTTTAAGTCACTTTCTTTGAAAGAAGCCCGTGATTTGTGCAAAAAAGAAAAACCCGATGTTATTGTAGCCGACCACATTCAATCTGATGGCAATTTTTTTGATTTTTATGATGCTTTGAAGAGCGATTCAGGTAAAGAAACGCCTCCTGTTGCCATATTGCTTGCCGATCCTCAAAGCACTTTAACTCCTGAAGTGACTATTGCGATGAGCTGCTGGGCTCTTTTTAAAAAACCTTTTCAGATAAAATCCTTATATTATTCAGTGGAAGATGCTGTTTTTTCTAGGAAAGAGGGCTATACCAAGCGTTTGGACGAGCGTATCGATCTGACGTCGCGATTAAATCTCAAATTGCCAGATTCTCAAAGAGTGATCTCTACTTTTTCAACTAATATCAGCTTTGGCGGCTTTTTTGCGGCTTTAACCGATAATTTTCCTGAAGTGGGTGGTATTGTTGAATTTCGTCTGATGTTTTCAGCAACAGAGGCCTTGGAAGGGAAAGGGCGTGTTGCTTGGGTTCGGAAGGAAGCAAAAGTGGGAGAGCAAATGGGATGTGGTATTCAATTTACGGAAGGACGTGAAAAATATGTTCAGTTTTTAGTGCCCTTAATTAATGAAACGAGAACGCGTCAAATTGAGCTTGCTGCTTTTAAAATTGAGGATTTAAATGATATTTTAAGTCAATCTGTGCGAGCTGCTAAAGAAAAAATATCAAAAACGGTTACTGAAATTTATTTGTTACCTCATGAAGAAAAAATATCAATTTTATGTCGCAGTCCACAAATATTAAGTGTCTTTACTTTGCTTATTTATGAATTAGTTCATCCTATGCGGGATATCAAAGGTTCAAATTGCATGATTGCAATTAATGCGAGTAAAAAGAAAAATGTAGATATTATTTTTACTTGTATTCCAAGTGGGGCTTCTCTTTTTATAGAATCTTTAATTGAAGATAAAATTCAACCTATTTTAAAATCTCATAATGCTAAAATTCAGTTTGAATTCAATTCAATAAGTTCTACAGTGATAGTTACTTTAGACTGTGCTGATCAAAATGCGAAAAAATAAATATTTTAAATAATTTTTTGATTGCGAATGACTTTTTCTTCTAAATCAAAATCTCTTTCAGGAATTATTCCTTTAATAATACTATCGTCTACTTCCGTAAAGCATATTAAAGTCTGATATGCTGCATTTAAATGTGCCAAGGTATGAGGAGCTGTTTTTTTCTTAAGGTGCTCTGCTCGCATAAATTCAAATAAATTTAAAGCATTTTTTGTTTCAAATAATTTTGTTTCATTAGCTTTTGCAATAATTTTTTCTTGATAAGTTTTAATGCTATTATCATTAAATAAAAATGGCGCACCAAATTGTTTTTTGGGTACCATAGCAGATAATTGCCCTAATTTTTTTTGATAACTGCGTCTTAAAATAGATTTGTCTTCAAAACCCCGAATTAAAAGATTATCCTTAAGTTTTGCAGCAATATGAGCCATTTCTTTAGATAAATAAGGAGTTCGTCCTTCTATCGTATTTGCCATTTCCATACGATCACCCACCCAGTTTAAAACTTGAACTGGTAAATGGGTCTTGCAAAAATAATTTTGCCAAAGAATTAAACTATTATTAGGATCGATTAAAAATTCTTCATCTTTTTGCAGACCAAATGAAAACCAAGAAACAATAGATTCTTTTTGTTCGGTGAGCCATTTTAATCCTTCTTCCGAACCCATTAATGCGTAAGTGATCGTTCTAATTTGACCAAATAAAGGATGAGGAATTCCCCATAGTTTTAAACTGTCAATGAAATCTTCTCCACTTCCTTCTGCACTTGAGCCTGCCGCCCAAGGATCTTTTTCATTGCTGGCAAACTTTTTTAAGTAAACAGTGTCTCGCCAATTATTTCCAATAGGTAAGGTATTTATTTTATCGAATACATTTTTTTCAGGTCGGTTGTGTAATGCGAATTTCCACCAACTTGCATAACGAAAGCTTGGATAACCACAGAATAATTCATCGGCACCGTCGCCTGTTAAAACGCCTTTTACATGCTGTCCCGCAAACCTGCTGAGCCACCATTTGCCGGCTCCGTTGGTATAAGGTTGTACATTTTCAGAATGATAAACGGCAATTTTATAAGAATAACTTAAATTTTCATCGCTCACTTTCCAAATGTGGGGTGTTAAACACATTTTTTTTGCAAAAGATAAAGCTTCTGTTGACTCACTGTATTCATCATGCTGAAAACTGATGGTGAAAGATTGTATATTTTGTTTAGGCTTGTGTTTTAAATTATATTGAGCTGCTTCAAAGGCAACTGCTTTAGAGTCTATGCCACCACTTAAATAAACACCTAATTCCAATTCGGAAAGCATGCGATGTTCGACCGCTTTGTGAAGTGATTTAGAAAATTCGCCGTATATTTCATTATGACTGGGCTCTTTTTCTACTTGAGAAGATCGAATAGGGGCTTTGGTAAGCTGTAACTTTACCACATAATGATCATTTTGTTTTTTTGCATATAAAAAAGAATTTTGTGGGAGTTGAATAATATTTTGAAATGGTGTGCGAATAGGTTCGTAAAGTCCAACAAATTGCCTTAAAAATCCTTCTCGATCCCATTTTTTATCTATGACAAGACCTTTCATTTCACTTGCAAATTGAATTGACTTTGTTTTAAAAACATAAGATTCTTTTGCAACCGTAAATGCGTTGGTGGGCACATCTTCAAGAGCTAAAAAAAGAGGCTTAACGCCAAAAGGATCTCTCATGGCAATCATTTCTGAGGCATCTGTACTGCAAATAACAATACTATATTCCCCTTCAATATATTTTTTTATTTCAAGACCGTAGTTTAAAAAACCTTCAAGTAAAGTTTCTGTATCGGTTTTAGTAGCAAATTGATAGCCCTGCTCCGCAGTAATTTTTTTACGAATGATATTATGATTATAAATTTCGCCATTAAATACAATAACCCATTTTTTATTTTTACTTAACATAGGTTGAATATTTGATTTGACATCTAAAAAAGACAATCGAAAATGAGTTAACAGAATATTTTCAAGTTCAACCTTACGCATAGGTTCATTGCCTCTATGCTTTAATTTTGCCGCATTAGAATAAAACTTTTCTTTAAAATTTGAATTTAAGGAATAAACACTGGAAGGAGTATAAATAATTCCTGCGTAACCACACATAGTGACTCACTTTATGAAAAATTTATTGATAAATCGATAATTTTTTAAGTTTCTATATGTAGTTTACTTATTAGGAATTGTTTTGGCAATGTTATTTTTTTGCAGTTTCTCTTGAAAGGCGCGCAAGAACGGAGAGAGCTCTGGTAACGGGATTATTGCCGAGATCATTTTCAAGATTTGGATTTAATATGATTTCTTTCCAAAGTGCGAATTCAGCAGAAATTTCTTGTTGTGAACCCATATTTGCTAATTGAGCTTGAAAGCGCGCTTCTGCGCTGGCGTATTGCAGTGCCTCGGTACGCGTTAAGCGTGAAAGCAGATGAAGAGCGTACAAGGATTCGGTTCTACTTGCGAAAAAAGGTGACTTTTTTCGCATAGAACGCGCAAGAAATTCAACATAATCATAGTGAGGTTTAGCGGGTTCGAAATTTTCTTGCAGAGTTTCTCGATACACTTTTTCTAGCAAATTAAAGGAATATTCTTGTAACCAGAGTGCAGGAGCCGATTGAAAAATAGTAGCACAATAGTTGCTTCCTCCTTCCACAACCCATTGCGGTGGTTCTCGTAGACTGGCGTCCCAAAGATGAGCGGCTAAGGTACGGATCCAGCGCCATTGGGAGCGTTTAAAAAAGCGACTTTCTTCATTTTGCAAAGGCATTTCTACAGCCCAATTGGCAATATATTTCGACACATAATTATTATCTTTTTCAGTTAAGGTAACTAAAATGGGGAATATATTTTGTGCTAAAGACATTGCTTGATCGAGTAAATTGGGTGCATTTTCTTGAATTTTTTGCATAGGATGAGAGGCTAAAAAAGAAAAATCTTTTTGAATAGCACGAATAAGACCGCGAAAAATTTGAATTTGTGAACTTGCGTTTTCAGCAGCGCATTTTATGGATGTGACATAACTTTCATGGCTTTCTTCATGTAATATTGCTTCCACTAAGGCTTTTTCGAATAACCATTCTATTATAAATCCAATTTTAAATTCTGTTGTTTTATTTGCTTTAAATAATTCTAAAACAGTATTTAAATGTTTGATGCGTCCTGAAGTTCCATTTTTAGTCGGATTTGTTTTATAGTAAAAAGTACCATTACGTAAGAGATGATCGTCCGAAGCTTTTAAAATAATATTGATCATTTCTAGGGGCTCGGGTCTTACGGTGGCCACAGTCGTGTCATGAATATAATCGTTAGGCGACATGAGCATAAAACGTAATTGTTGAAAATAAGCAGAGTTTCTCATTAACTTCGCTAAAATAGGGTTGGTTGTTTTAATTAAAACAGTTAAAGTTGCTTTATCATCTAGATCGACCTGTTTTCTAGCGTGAAAAAAAGACAGAATTTTTTCCGATAAACTTTCGATTAACGTATCAATTTTAATGTTATTTTGAGCATCATAGTTCATATTTTTTTGCAAATGTCTTAATAATGCTCTTAACGAACCTGATGCCGCTTTAAAAGACAAAAACTCAGGAAACTGAGGGTGTGTTGCCAAATAAAAAACAAGGTCACAGCAATCTTCTGTGGAAGTCGCCTGGGTCACAGCCTCTAGAATACCGTTGCAAGTTGCTGTATTTAAAAGGTGAGCAGGGACATGGGATTCAAAAATTTGGGCACGCAGAACGTCGGCGATTGTCTGTGGAGATATTTTTCTTTCCACAAAACCCATCAACATATGAGACACAATGCCATCTGTAGATTGCTGTTCTGCACTCATTTGAAATTGATTGCGCAGATTCTTCATTGTTATCTTGACTCCTGACCATAAGTTAGTGTTACCCTGTGTTCCCGTGTCGAAACAAGATTGTCGAACGGAGTAAGTCGAATGCAACATAATGATAGTAAGGCCCCTAAGCGGTTCTCTCAACACCCTGTAAAATATATATTCGTTACCGGCGGAGTCGTCTCCAGTATAGGTAAAGGGCTTGCCGCAGCAAGCATTGGAGCCCTACTTGAGACACGTGGGTTACGTGTCTCAATGACGAAAATGGATCCTTACATTAACGTTGACCCTGGTACAATGTCCCCTTTCCAACATGGCGAAGTTTTTGTAACCGATGATGGCGCTGAAACAGATTTGGATTTGGGTCATTATCAACGTTTTACCAAAGCGAATCTTGCGAAACGCAATAGTTTTACCTCGGGACAAGTGTACGATACCGTCATTAGCAAAGAACGCCGTGGCGATTATTTGGGCGGAACAGTACAAGTGATTCCGCATATTACGGATCAAATCAAAGCAAACATCATCACTGCGTCTGAAGGGGCTGATGTTTCCATCGTAGAAATTGGCGGTACCATTGGCGATATCGAGAGTCTACCATTTCTCGAAGCAATTCGCCAGTTTCGCAACGATGTTGGAAAAGAAAATTCTATTTTTATCCATGTTACCCTTGTCCCTTATATTCGGGCAGCGGGGGAATTAAAAACAAAACCAACGCAACATTCCGTAAAAGAGCTGCGCTCCATTGGGATTCAGCCCGACATTTTAATTTGCCGTGCCGATCAGCCTATGGCTCCTGATGTGCGTATGAAAATTTCAACATTCTGTAATTTACCGAAAGAAAGTGTTTTTGAAGCACTTGATGCGGATAGTATTTATAAAATGCCTATTATTTATCATGAGCAAAGGCTCGATTCCCGCATTGTGGAATTGCTTGGCATTTGGACAGCACAACCGAATTTAGATGAATGGAATCGAATTATTGAATGTATTGAGCGTCCGAAACACGATCTTAAAATTGCTGTTGTGGGCAAATATATGGGAACAAGGGACTCTTACAAATCTGTGTACGAAGCGCTCACTCATGCGGGCATAGCGAACGAATCACAAGTGAACATAGTTGGTATCGATTCTGAACAATTAAACGCTTCTAACGCAAAGGAAATGCTTTCTTGCTATGATGCTATTCTTGTTCCAGGTGGTTTTGGCGATCGTGGTGTTTTAGGTAAAATGGCCGCTATCCAATATGCTCGTGAAAATGATGTTCCATTTTTTGGTATTTGCTTAGGAATGCAGCTGGCGTGTCTCGAATACGCGCGCAATGCGCTTGGTCTTGTCGATGCCACTTCGGAAGAGTTCGATGCCAATGCAAAAAATAAAATCATTCATTTGATGGAAAGTCAGTATGGTGTGCGTAAAAAAGGCGGTAGCATGCGCCTTGGTGCTTACGATTGCATTGTGCGTCGTAATACAAAAGCATTTGATTCATATCATGCTGACCGTGTGAGCGAGCGTCATCGTCATCGCTATGAGTTTAATCCGGAATTTAGAAATCGTTTTGAAGAATCGGGTTTTATCGTTTCTGGGGAAAGCCCCGACGGTACGCTTGTTGAAATGATGGAATTAGAAAATCATATTTGGTTCTTAGGCTGTCAAGCCCATCCTGAATTGAAGAGTCGCCCTATTGCGCCGCATCCTCTTTTTAGAGATTTTATTGCAGCCGCATTGGTCAATTCAAAAAGAAAAGAGGGAGTTTAAATTTTGAAGACCATTCAACGTAGTTATGAAAAATCTGAATCTGTTATGGAGCGAAGTCGTAAAGTCTTTCCGGGTGGCGTAAATTCACCGGTGCGTTCCTTTCGCTCTGTGGGAGGAACACCTCTTGTTTTTTCCCATGGCCAAGGAAAAAATTTATTTGATATCGATGGCAATAAATATGTTGATTTTTGTTCTTCTTGGGGGCCGCTCATTTTAGGATATTCGCATCCGGTCGTCATTCAAGCCATGCAAGAACAACTTCACAAGGCTGTTACTTTTGGCGCTCCTTCGGAATTGGAAACACGTCTTGCTGAAAAAATTCAAGAATGGATTCCTGGTATTGAAATGATGCGTTTTGTCAGCAGTGGTACTGAAGCTACTATGAGCGCTGTGCGTGCTGCCAGAGCAGCTACAAATCGTAATAAATTTGTGAAATTTGAAGGCTGTTACCATGGTCATGCCGATCAATTTCTTGTGAAAGCGGGCAGTGGTTTAGCTACTTTAGGTAACACCAGTTCTGCTGGAGTTCCAGCAGGAACAACTCAAGACACTTTGACAGGAATTTATAATAGCGAACAAAGTATTCGTGAGATTTTTGCGCAATATGGCAATGACATTGCTGCTGTTATTATTGAACCCGTAGCAGCTAATATGGGTCTTGTTTTACCAAAGCCTGGATTTTTAGAATTTTTACGTAAAGTAACAAAAGAAAATGGTTCTGTTCTCATTTTTGATGAAGTGATGACTGGTTTCCGTTTATCGCGTGGCGGTAGTGCTACCTATTTTAATGTTCAACCCGATCTTTGGACGTTTGGTAAAATTGTGGGCGGCGGTGTTCCGGCGGCAGCTTATGGTGGTAAAAAAGAAATTATGCAAACCATTTCTCCCTTAGGTAACGCTTATCAAGCGGGAACTTTATCGGGAAATCCTCTTGCGATGGTAGCAGGATATGCTACTCTTTGCGAAATGGAAAAGCAAAATGCCTTTGAAAAGCTTGAAAACTTGGGTAAATATTTAGACAAAATTGTTGCTAAATTATTAACCCCCTATATTGAAAAAGCACAGGTGAGTTTTGTGCGTATAGGGTCTTTTTTCTGCTTCTTTTTTGGAACAAATGTTCCTCCACAAAATTTTGCTGAAGTTTCTTCGACAAATATGAATATGTTTAATAAAGTTTATCATTCTTGGTTACAAAATGGTATTTATTTAGGGCCAAGTGGCTATGAAGTCGGCTTTTTAAGTACTTGTATAGAAGAAAATGATATCCAACTTATGGTTGAAATTGTGAAGCAAGAATTAGACACCGTAGCTTAAAACTGCGGTGTTTTTTTTAAAGGAAATAAATTCATGCTTGGAGCGGAAGTTTTATTGTTCCTCATTGGAATTTCTTCCCTTTCTATTTGGTTGTTTAGTAAAGTAGAAATTTCTGTTACCATTGCAATTATTTTTTCATTTATAACATTTTTTTTAGGATATATTTCTTATCCTTCCTTACTCTTAATTATTTTATTTTCTTTTTCATGTTACTATTATACGTCTGTAAAAAATAATTTTTTAAAATTTGCATTATTATTGGTAATTGCTACTTTTATAACGGTTGTAATTTTAAAAATAATTCCAGAGTCAAAATCCATCCCTATTTTTCAAGGCGTCACATTTAGCCCCTTGTCAAAACCATTTTGGATGTCAATTGAAATTGAAAAATCCGTTTGTGGAATTATATTAACCGCATTTTTAATAAAAAAGTCAAAAAAGTTAAGTGATTGGTTTCAAACTATAAAAGAATTTCCACTGCCCTTAATTACTTTACTCTTATTTTTACTCACTCCCGCATTGCTGTCTCATTTTGTAAAAATTAATTATAAAATTCCTAGTGATACATATCTTTTTATTATTAATAATTTACTTTTAACCTGTGTTGCTGAAGAAGCTTTTTTTAGAGGCTTTTTACAAAAAAATCTATTCGATTTTCTCAGTAAAAATTTAAAAATGAAAAAAGGGGCAGATATTTTTGCCATAGTATTGACCTCTGTAGCCTTTGGTTTAAATCATGTACAGGGAGGTATTTTATACGCTATTTTTGCATTTTTTTCAGGAATTTGGTATGGATATGTTTATCAAAAATCATTTAAAATTGAATCTGCAATATTAATTCATTTTGGCTTTAATCTGGTTCACTTTATTTTCTTTACTTATCCTTCTTATATCGGACATAAATAATTTGGAGTTTTTTTAAATGTTAGAAAATTTATTTCTACGCTGTGTCGTGCAACGAGCAAAGCATGCCGAAGTTTTAATTGAAGGGAATTCCCAAGGAAAAATGGATCAGGGTCTTGTTATTTTACTTGGCATAGGATTTAAAGAAATACAGGCCGATATTTCTGAAGAAAATGTTCCTCATGTTTTAAAACAATTTATTCCCTCCATGGAAAAATTAGCTGAAAAACTTGTTTCTTTACGGATTTTTGAAGACAGTGAAGGTAAAATGAACCTGTCTGTAAAAGACTTTGGAGGCGGCATATATATCATTAGTCAATTCACTCTTTTTGGTGACTGTCGCAAAGGAAATCGTCCCAGTTTTACCATGTCCGCCAAACCACTTTTGGCAAAACCCATATATGAAAAATTTTTAGATATACTCAATTTAAAATATGAAAAATCTTTGGTTTATAGCGGTGTGTTTGCAGCAGATATGAAAGTATCCTTTTGCAACGATGGACCTGTTACATTGGTTTTTGATTCAGGAATAAAGGGGATTATGTGAGTTTTAAATCGCATTTTATTAATGTAAAAGCGAATTTACGACCTTTGATATCTGTGTTTTATCCAAGCACTGTAAAACAGCGTATTTTTTTGGGTGTTATTATTGGAACTATTTTTTCATTGGTACTTTATCATTTTTTACCTTTGTTTTTTGTGTTACCTTTATTTTTACTTTATTGTTATTTTATTTTATATATTCTTGTCGATAAACCTACTCATTCTCTTATGCAGCTTACGCGTCATGGTGGATTTGATGCGGGAATTGATAGCCTTCCCATTGTTGGTAATGATGAATTTTCAAGAATTGCGCGTGCTGTGCAAGACATGGCGAAAAGAATGCGTGGCAGTATTTTGGAAGCGCGCGAACAAACCTCACGATTAGATGAAATATTTGCGGCCATTGGTGAAGGCGTTGTCATTGTCAATCATGAAGGAAAAATATTAAAAGTTAATAATACGGTGCGGCGTTGGATTGGCTGGTATTCTGACGTAACCGATCGTGATGTGATTGAAGTTTTACGTAGCGTAGAACTTTCTGCAATTATCCAAAAAATGATTCAAGATATTAAAGAAAATCAATCTATTCAAGCGCAAATTATTGAGTCCTTGCATTTAGATGGTCCCGAAATTCGTCGTGTGCGCGTCAAAATCGTGGTCTTGCAATCGGAACAGCAAAAACCTGTATTTATGATTTTTCTTTTTGATTTAACAGATATTCATAAGGGAGAAGAAATCCGTCGCGAATTTTTTGCCAATGTGAGTCACGAATTAAAAACACCTATTGCCGCCATTCGAGGTTATGCCGAAATTATTCAAGATCTCCCTGTTCTTTTAAATAACGAAACAGCACAAAATTTTTTATCTGTTATTGTTAGAAACTCGGAAAATTTAACCAAATTAATTGATGAAATGCTTATCGTAACAGGATTAGAATCGGGTTCCTTAACCTTAGTTATTAAACCCTATAATATTCAAGAAGGACTACGGAGAGTTGTCGAAAATATTTTGCCCAAAGCAAAACAAGCTGAAGTCGAAATTCTTTCCGATGTGGATCCCGAAATTGAAGAAATATATGTTGACGCACAACGCTTTGATTCTGTTCTTGTTAACTTAGTTGATAATGCTGTAAAATACAATCGCCCTGGTGGTATAGTTAAAATTAGTGTTCGTAAAAATGAAACACATCATATTATATTTCTAGAAGATACCGGTATTGGAATTCCAAATCACTCTCGTATTCGCGCCTTCGAACGCTTTTATCGCGTCGATAAATCACACAATCGTTTAGGCGGTGGTTCCGGTTTAGGTCTCGCTATTGTAAAACATGTTGTCCAAGCGCATGGTGGTTCTATCTCTTTACGCAGTGAAGTAGGCGTAGGAAGTGTATTTACAATTATGTTACCTAAAAATCCAAGTAAAAAGAAAATTGACTTACTTACAATATTTTGATAATTTTTTTTGTTACTTTTGTGCAGATGTTTTTATTTATATATTTGTTTTTTTATTCAACCTTATTGCCAAGGAATTTATCACATGGATAAAGACTTAAGTTCACAGAGCAATCAAATGAATCGAAGAGACTTTGTTTATAAAACTGTTGCCGCTGCCGGATTCGCATTGGCTGTGTTACCTATTGCTCACTCAGCAATTATGACCGATACCGAAGGAATTGAAGCGAAAGATGTGAAAATTCCTGTTGGAAAATTAAAAATTCCAGCTTATCAAGCCATGCCTAAAGGAACAGGACCGTTTCCAGTTTTAATGATCAGCCATGAGATTTTTGGTTTGCATGAATTTATTCGAGATCTTTGCAGACGCTTTGCCAAACTTGGTTTTTTTGCCATTGCCCCCGATCTTTATTATCGCCAAGGTGATGTGACTAAAATAAAAGAAATTCCAGATATTATAGCTAAGGTTGTTTCTAAAGTAACTAACGAGCAAGTTAATGGGGATCTCGATGCCACTGTAAAATATTTAGGATCAACAAAACGTGCCAATTTAGATAAAATAACTATGACAGGTTTTTGTTGGGGTGGTAAAGCAACTTGGCTTTATGCCGCACATAATCCTAAAATCAAATCGGCCATTGCGTGGTACGGTCCTCTCGTTCCAGGACCACAACAAGGAAATCAAAAAGCACCTCAAATGCCTATTGATATTGCGGCAACTTTAAAGGTTCCTGTTCTTGGATTATATGGTGGAAAAGATACTTATATTACCAAAGAACATGTGGAACAAATGGAAGAAGTATTAGATAAAGGCAGCAGTGGTTCTAAAATCATACTTTATCCCGATGCGGATCACGGTTTTTTTGCAGATTACAGACCTACTTATAATAAAGATGCCTCCGATGATGCTCTCAAACAAATGCTTGATTGGATTAAAAGCCACTAATATAAAATTAGTACTTTAATTAAAATAAAGGCGATCTTTTTCTTATGGATCAATATTTATTAATTTCGTCAACAGATCATTTTGATTCAGGAAATATTAATAATTTTTATTATCTCGCGCTTAATTTAAAGTTACAAAAAAATAATGTAAAATTATTTTTTCTGCAAAATGCAGTTTTTTCTTTAAGAAAAAATATTCCTAATTTTAATTCTATTTCAAATTTAATTTCATCAGATATTCCTATTTATGTTGATGATTTTTCTTTAAAGGAACGAGGCTTAGGCAAAGAAAATATTTTAGAGGGAATTATGATATCTCATTTGGATTTTATTATTGAGCAATTATTAACTAAGACAAAGGTTATATGGCATTCTTAATAGTTCAAGGATATAGCTATGTCGACCAAGAAAAAATTAACTTTTGTGTTAATGGATCCTCCCTTTGAAAGTGCGCGCAGCACAACAGCTTTGCGTCTAATAGGTATTGCCGTTAATAAAGGAATTGATGTTAATGTCTTTGCCTATGAGGGCGCTGTTTCCTTAGCCTTTGCGGGTCAAAAACCCCATTCCAATCCTGTGCATGGCCGTAGCGTTGAAGAGGAAGATCACCCCACAACAAAAGACTGGATAGCCGCAATTTATGAGCAGGCAAAAATCTCAGGTTCTAAAATAGATTGGGTTCAGTGCGGCTTTTGCGTCGATGAACGGGGTGCTGGTGAATATGCTCCCGAAATGCGTCGCAATGGCCCCACTGAGCTGCTTAAATTTATAGAAAACTCAGATAATGTTTTAGTCATTCCCACCCGGTGAGAATTAAAAAGAGTGTGAATATGAAAAAGATTTTGCAAATTGTTGAGTCGGCTTATCGTGGTACTTTAGAGGAACAAGACGACACCATTATTTGGCTCAGCCATATTTTAAAAGATGCCGGGGGTAACATAGATATTTTATTAAGAGGTCATGCCATAAATTATTTATCAATAAAGCAAAATGCTTCCGGTCTTATGTTCGGTCAAAAAAGACAAACCCAACCTCCTCACATTGCAAATGACATTGCTAAAATTATGGAAAAAGGTGTGATGGTATTTTATATATCTGAAGACGCTGTGGAACGCGGTATAGAAATTGAAAATTTTTTAACAGGTGCTCAAAAAATATCTGTAAAAGAATGTCCTCAATTATTTTCTAAATATAATCATATTTTGCATTGGTAGAATTAAAAAAATATTTTTAAAATTTGATTTTTCATAATTTACTCCCTAATTTTATTTCGTGTTGTGTGTAAATTATTTTTGATACGTGTTATTATATTAACCTTTATTTAAAAATGGAAATCATATGAATCCAAATGAAAAGTACTATCAAATGCGTATAGGTGATTTAAATTATGGCAATCATGTGGGGCACGATCGCTTGGTGACCCTTGTCCATGATGCTCGCTGTTCTTTATTCGAAAAATATGGTTTAAATGAATTATCCATAGGACAGGAAGAATGTTCTTTAATTGTTAATGAAATTCATTTTTATTATAAATCAGAGCTTCATTTTTTAGATAATATTAAAATCACATCCTGTTTTTTTGATTTGAATTTATGCTCTGTTAAAATAAATTCCGTGGTTTATAATACCGACAAAAATATTATTTCAGCAATTGGCAATGTGAAGTTAGTCGGATTTCATTTTAAGAAAAATAAAATATTAAAACTACCCGAAGAATTTAAAAATCTTGTTGAAAAATATTTTGTTTCTGAGCCAATCAGTTTATAAATTAATTAATTGACAAATAGTATATATATTATTAGATAAGTTCAATAAAAATAGGTATTTTAAAAATGAAAGAAAGATTTTATATGGCTGAAAAAAATAAAACCTTTACACTTGCTAAGCATGACTCTGATTCTGAATTGGAAAAAAAATGGTTCGGTGTTAAGAGTAATTATACCCAAGCTAAGAGGAGTTTAATTAAAGAAATAAATTCTTTTTTAAATGAAAAGAATATGAATAAGAATGACTTTTGCAAATATATTGACCTTACTAATAAAGATTATAAGAGGTTAATGGATGAAACAGAAGATATTTCTCTTATGGTTATGGCTCAAGTGTCAGTTTTTATAGGGTATAATTTTGAAATAACATTTAATAAAATAAAATAATTTTATTAATAAGTTTTGCACTTTCTTGTTCACAGATTTTCAGAAGACTATATTAAGTGAATGCTATCTAAAATAACTAAAAATAGAGGGTATTTTTTAGAAGATAATCGGGGTCGCTTTGAATTTCGCAGCTTACCTTTGCTAATTCTTTATCGCTCAAGGGATTATACATGGCGTACCTAATATTTTTCTCTGTTGCCCGGTATGCGCCACAGTTTGGGCAGTCAATGCTAGCAAGCTCGTCCTTGCCATTCGTTGTTATTGTTGCTTCAGATTTGCATAGTAAACATTTGTAATCGCCCATATCAATGCCCTCCCTGCTTGGCTACGATATTGTGTTTCGGTAATATATAGAGAAGCTTTAAAGTGACAATTGTCAGAAAATAGAGTCCAAGTGAACGGAGTATTCAATGAATGCTTATAGTTTTGAAGGAAGAATTAATTAAATTTTCGCTATTTAAATTATTTACCAGAAACGAACGTATATCCCCGACTTCTAAAGTCGGGGATATAAGTGAGCTGAAAAGACCGCAGCACCAAACGGTGCAAGGTTTAATTGAAAGCCTGACGAGGCATGCAAAAAGACGATAGGAATTTTTGCTTATCGAAAGTTGGCTTTAGCCGTCTTATTAATCAGACGTAATTATAATTATTAATTTTTGATATAGAAAATTTGATATTTAAATAAATCGGTAGTACCCTATAATTAATAGGGGAGATTCATGACGTTTGAGTTAGATTCTAATAATCATTCTGTATTTAGTTTAAACTATCATTTGATTTTGGTTATTAAATATAGAAAAAAAGTTTTAACAAATCAAAAAATGTTATTGCGACTAAGAGAAATTGCAGAATATATTGGGGTAAGCCACAATGTAAAAATTAAGGAAATGAATGGGGAACCTGATCACGTTCATTTTTTGCTTAGAACTAAACCAAACTGTGAACTTTCTAAATATATAAATGCGATGAAATCAGCTACAAGTAGACTTCTTAAAAAAGAATTTCCTGAAATTAAAAAGAAACTTTGGGAAGAATCTTTTTGGACAACATCTTATTGCTTAATAAGTGTAGGCAGTGCTCCTATAAATGTTCTGAAAAGGTATATTGAAAATCAAGGTGGAGTTGATCATTAATGATAACAATATATCGCTACAGAATTAAAGATTCAGGGAAAGCAAATAGAGTGCTCTCTCAAATGTCTCGTTCTGTAAACATGGTATGGAATTTTTGTAAACAAACTCAATAAGATGCTCTTAAAAATAAATCCGTTAAGTTAATAGATGATGATAAAGAAATTGCGATAGATATTGGAATTAAAACTCTTGCAACATATTCAAATGGTGAAAAGATTGATAGACCCAACTTAAGAAAAAATGCTTTAGCAAAAATGCGGTATTTAAAAAGATGCCAAAAGTTTGCACAAAGAAAACAATCTAAAAGTAAAAAATATCATTCTTTTCCCAAAGCAAAACAAGAAAGAAAACTACATGTAAAAGTTGCTAATATAAGGCAAGATTATTTGCATAAGGAATCTACAAAACTTGTAAAAAATATTCTCTTATTGTTGTAGGTGATGTTCCTTGTAAATTCATGAATCGCAATAAAAAGCTATCAGGAATATCACTCGATTCAGGAATAGGGATATTTAAAAATATGTTGAAGTACAAAGCCGTTAGAGCTGCTTCAATATACAAAGAAATTTCAGAAAGAGATTCAACTCGGACGTGCTCAAAGTGTAGTGAAATACTACCACGGATCGGGCTTGGAGTAAGAACATGGGCATGTGAAAAGTGCAATACGATCCATGATCGTGATGTAAATGCGAGTATAAACATACTCAACGCATACAAGAACATGTTCCCTATCGGGCATGATAGGCCGACTCGTACGAAGAAAAATTCTAGCTAGTTTTGCTTTTGTATCTAAGGAATCCCCTTCCTCAAAAAATCGACGTTAGGAGGTTTTTAGGGAGGGAAGGATGTGTGCGCCGTGCAAAGGGCGATAGGTTTGGTGGTGTAAGTCCACACAACGAAGGAATAACGTAACCACGTTGTAGCGAACATTGAGTGTAATTTAGTGATGAATTGCACTAAGCGTATGGAGCGAATTGTGCAGGCCGAAATGTGAAAACGTGAAGCGATTTAGTCCCGAAAGTACCTTCAACCTCTTGGGTGACGCCGTACGTCCAGCGGAAACCAAAATCAATTACTTCGATAGACGTGAGATGTAATTGGCAAGAGCGGGGTTGTTAAGCTCGGCATGTACAAAGAAATCTGTCAGTCAACACGGGAGATTTCATATTCTCACTGTAGAAATACAGAACTGACAAGCAAAAGGATAAAACCATAGCAAATCAACATGAGATATGAAAAGTCAGAGGGTTCATAGTAGTTGGGAAGTGAGTAATGATCATGGAGCGAAGGAACCCAGTAATTAGCAATCGTCAAGAGGGAAACGCTGTGAAACAACCCAGCATAGTGAACAAAATAGCGAATACGAAACTCTTGCGAGTAGAGTTAAAATCAAAAGAAAATGCGAAGATAAAGTTTACCAATTTAGGGCATATTTTATCGGAGGATTTTCTTAGAGAGTGTTTCCACAGTTTGGACAAAAACAAAGCCGTAGGAACAGATAAGGTAACTAAGGAGGGATATGGAAAAGAATTAGGAATTAATTTAAAAGCATTGTTATCTAAAATCCGAAATGGAAGTTATTACCCAAAGCCAACAAGAACGGTAGAAATACCTAAATCCGATGGTACTAAGAGACCACTTTCAATTGCATGCTTTGAGGACAAAATAGTCCAAGAAGCGGCAAGAAGGATTTTAGAACCAATATTTGAGCCGCATTTCTATCAATTCTCATTTGGTTTCAGACCTAATAAAAGCTGCCATCAAGCATTGGCTACACTAGACAAAGATTTGATGAATAGCTCAACAAGGGCTGTCCTGGATGTGGATATTAAGAAATGCTTTTCAAATATACCTCACGAACCTTTAATTAATATTCTTAGTAACAAAATTGGAGATAAAAGATTCTTAAACCTATTAATTAAATTAATAAAGTGTAAAAGTATTGATATCGAAGGTAAAGTTGTAGTCAATCAAACAGGAACTCCTCAAGGTTCTGTTTTATCACCGCTCCTTGCAAATATTTATTTACATGAAGTGGTGGATAAGTGGTTTGTTAACTTGAATAAAAATGAATTAGCATCTGGCTGCACAATTGTGCGTTACGCTGATGACATGATATTCACAGCTAAATCTTTGGATTTAGCTGAAAGACTCAGAATTAAATTAAAAGAACGGTTGAATATATTTGGATTAGAATTACACGAACTAAAAACCAAGGTTATTTCAAATGGAAAATTTGTGGCAAATTATCTTCATAAAAGAGGAAACAAAATACCAAAATTCACATTTCTTGGTTTTCTTCATGTGTGGGGCAAATCATTTTCCAGAAAGACAAACAGTATTTTCTGGCGTGTAAAAAGGAAAACCTGTTCCTTGCGATTCAGGGCAAAAATTAAATTAATTTCCGAATATTTTAATAAGAATATGCACAGAAAAGATTTCTTTGATTATGCGAAAAGAATTGTCAACGGGTACCTAGAATATTTTGCAATTAACGATAATAGAAAACGAATTACACAATTCGTGGAAGTGGTTAAAATCCTTATGTTCAAATGTCTCAATAGACGAAGTCAAAAACGCAGTTTTAATTGGAAACAATTTAGTGAAGTTCTTAAGAGAGTGGATTTTCCAAAACCATCAATTCGGCATAGCCTTATCTTTAACTCGAGCGCTTATAAGCGGTGCTAGTGAAGGAGCCGTATGCCTTAATTGGGCAAGTACGGTTCTAATGGGGTTGCACAGTGGTAACACTGTGCTTCTACCTACTCAATTTGAGAAAGTATTAATTTATATTATATTTCATAACAAAATTTTCTTAATTTTCCGTAAAATCAATTTTGGCTGCTAAAAGCTATTATCAAAATTATTTCCGCTAGATCCCATTATTTTTAATTAAATTAGGTATTTATATGAAGTATTTTTAGATATTAATATTTATAGTTATTTTGTAATAAAAAATATTTTTACACTTTTATATCAATATGTTATTGTATATGTCTTCTATTGCCTGTTTAAAAAAAATAATAATTTTTTTAGCTATTAATATATAATTTATTTAAAGTCAAAAATGGTTAAGAAAAAATCTTATCTTATCTATTAAATTTTTATCTTGAAGAGTTGAATTTAATATCAATCAAAGGAAAAAAAATGCCAAATATTAATGATAATACAATTTTTATTAGTTTTTTTTGGACAGGGAGTGTCCCTTCAGTTGAATTGAAAAATAATTTAGGGGAGTGGAAAAAATATTTGTCATATTCCAATAGTAACGCTGAAATTTTATTGTGGACGACACATAATGATATTGAAAAAATTAAACAAAAAAACCAAGGGCTCACTTTTTTTAATGATAAAAATACAATATCGCAATTAAAAGAAATAAGTCCAAATATTTATAATTGGTCTCTTCCAGATGCAAATGGGAAATATCACAATATAAAAGTTATAGAGATAGAAAATTTAATTTCAAAATACAAATTGGTCTATAAGGGAATAATAGATATATTTAATTTACTAATAAAAAATAATATTTATGTATTTTCATCGGATTTAGCAAGAATTTTAATTTTAGATTTTCTTCCTGGAATTTATATAGATTGCGATATCGAAAATTCTTCAAGAAGGAAATTTTATTCAAATATTCAAGAGATAAAAAATAAATTTCAATCATCTGGATTTGATATTAAATTTTATTATATTATGATGGTAGGTAATCAAGGGCTTTTAGAAAATCAAATGATTATAGCATTTGAAAAAAATGCATTTGAAAATGTACTTCAGTATTATGAACTTCAATTAAATGATAATTCAGATTTTTTTAATGATCATATTGAAGATATTGAAAGTTTTAAAAAAAATATTAATCATGAAAAATTTATGAAATTAAATAAGTCATTTTTTAATGATAAAAATGATTCAAAATATTTACAATTTTATAATAAAGAGGATTATAAAAATTTTAGAAAACTGAATGAAAATGAAAATATTTCATTTTCATACCCTTGCCTATCTTTTAGCTATGAATTACTAGGTATATTTTTTAAATATAAAAATTCTATGGAATATTCAATGTTTTATACTTCTGAGATGTCAAACTATTTTAAAATTCCAAATCAAGACATTTTATTATATTCTTGGAAAAATCCCGGCTTTGCAAGACTTAAAAAACTATAGTCAGCAGCAGATATTATTTTTAAAAAATATAAGCTAAAATTTGTTAAGAAAAGTACTGGATATATTGCTATGGATACGACAACAAAGACAAGTAATCTTAAGAATAATATGGGGTCTCTAAATCTCTTCAACAATTTATTTCCAATGAAACATTTAATAAAAAGTGCACAAATAGAAATAAATAATAAAAAGCAATTATCTGAAAATACATTTGAAAAACTTATAAATTTTTCTCCTAAATGGAGATCTTTAATGTCTCCAAAAGATGACTCAAAATATAGACATTGAAATTTTTCAATGCCTAAAATGTTAACAATTTCAGATATTCAAGCTTTAAATAGATCGGCATTCTATAGATTTGTTATAAGTGAATCTGGTGTTATTATTTTTGGCTATGAAGATAATATTATGACACTTTCAAATGGCAAAAGACAAAATCTGACTTCTGATGGAATTGAAATAGCTCCTCATTCTGCATTAAATAATTATCAGCCTGTGATTGCAGCAGGAAAAATATATTATAATCATGAAATAAAAAAATTAACTGAATTATCAAATTATTCTGGACACTTTAAACCCGATAGCAGTTCCCTTGTAATTGCAAAGATTTTCTTTCATCACCAGTTTAGAGAACTATCCGATCATATTTATTTAAAGCCATATAGTATGAAAGAATTACAAACTATATTTCCAATTAAGCTTAATTAAAGAATTCTAATTAAGACCCATATATTTTTGATTGTGCTTTTTTCGGATTAAATAAGAAGAAGAAAAGATGTTTATAATGAAGAGCAATTATGCCAAATAAGAACATGAGAAAGACATGATCATGCTCAAGACCCGAATTAAAAAAGGCTACAATAAAACTGGATAAAGCTGCCATAATAACATTATATATTAAAGGAAAATGCAAATACAACTGTTCTGTACCCACATCGTTAAAGACGCGCACAAGAGCTACAGAAAAATGAATAGAATTTAATGCGGCGATATAAGTAATTTGAAAAAAAGGATCTTTAATTAATAAAAATAAGGGAATGAAAAGCACAGTCATATATATAGCTAGAGTCAGTACTTTACTCGTTCCTATTTTATCGGCAATGGATGCAAATAATAGAGGTAAAAAGGCAATAATAAGACAAGCGTAAGTAAGATAATAATATGAAAATTCCTTTGAAATGCCATAGTGCTGTTCAGCATGTTTTGGAAAAATAATGAGCACGTAATAAATGAGAAACCCAAAAGGAAACACGGCTTTTAATATTTCATGGGTGATTTTAAATACGCTGACTTTTTGTTTGATATTTTGATAGCGCGGATCTTTGGTTTCGGGCATGGATTTTCTTAAATACAATACCACAAAGGATAATAAAATAGAGGAACCATAAGCCCATAATATTTTATCTTGAAAAGAACCAATGCCGTTCAATAAGTTGGGCGCAAAAGAAGCCAGAACTTGTCCGCAAGCTACGCCCACGCCGGCAATAGCCACTCCCGTAGCCTTTTTCTTCGATATTTCATAAATATACATATAATTGCTACTTGTTTCAGAGCCAATTGAAAAACCTTGAATAAAGCGCGCAATAAAGGCAATAGTGGCACAAAGAATAAGATGATCGGTCATGTACGCGGCTACAATTAACAAAAACGAGGCGACCATCATGAGTTTCACGGTATAAAGTAGTGAAGTTATGCGTCCTATTTTAAGTGAAACAAGGCCTAGGACATAGGCTCCAATGGGGCGGGCAATAAAGCTGATGATAATACCTAATTGCTGAAAAGCATTTAATATTGAAGAATCATTTTGGCTTTTAAAGAAAGCGATAAAAATATAGATAAATATAAGAAAATCAAACCACTCAATAAATGACATCAAAAATGATGAGAAATAAGTCCTAAACTTTTTCAAAATAAATTGTCCTTATATTAAAAGTGCTTGTAAGGCATTGTATTTAAAATAAATGAGATTTTACTTTATTTTAAATAGACCAAATTTCGTATATTATAATTTTTTTATAATATCAATATATTATAAGAGTCATAACCTATGGAGAGATGAAAATTATAAAAAGTTTATATTACATGGAGTTGCTAAAATTCGATTTTATTATTCATCATTTCTATTTAAGATTTTAATAGGAACATTCGAAGTGCCATCTAATTTTCCATTGCCAAGTTCACCTTTATTATGAAGTCCTCCACCCCAGCACCACACATCTTCATTTTTTAATAAAACACAGGCACGAGCATCTGAAACAGCTAAATCTATAATTATTAAATTATGATCCAAATTTTGATTCCACGATTCATGCACTTTAACTGCAACATTAGAATCATTATGAGTACTGTTACCTAAATTTCCGTCACCATTCGCTCCCCAACAATAAACAGAGGTATTATGATCTCCTACGGCACAGGCGAATGAGACTTCTGTCTTCTTTGTTGCTTTATCGCTGAGTGATTTAGCTCCGCCAGATCCAATCATTGAAATACCATTAAGAATTCCTCCTCCCTCTGCTTTTTTGACAGATTCTCCTGTTGTAATAGAAGAAGGCCTGTCAAATGTTCCGTTTCCAAATTCGCCAAGTAGATTTAATGAATTTCCAAAACACTGAACAGTTGTATCTTGTAAAACAGCACAAATTAATGCAGGACTATAACATGTACCTCCCCCTAAAAACTTTACAGGATGAGCTGTCGTAATTGAGACGGGAGAATAGGGAAAAGAATTAGAGAAATTTCTGCCCCAACATTTTACCTCTCCTGTTGATAAAATAACACAGCTATCCGCATTATGAGACACTAATTCAGTTGCTGCAACGCCTTCTAAAAAAACTTCACTTCCCGTAATCGACTTATCTTTATTTCTATTACCAAGTTGACCTACGTGATTTTCTCCCCAGCAGGTGATTTTTTCCGTAGTATCGAGAACACAAGAAAATCCATCATTAAGCTGCACGGCTTTTAAAACCAGTTTCTCAGTATTTATGACATGCTCAGGTTCTAAGGCATTTTCAACTGTTTTTCTGTTTCCCAGAACGCCATGTTCTTGCCTTCCCCAACATTTATAACCACTTGCATATTGAGCACATGTCGATGATCTTCCCATAACAACAGAGGCTATAATGTCATTTTCGTCTTCTTTAGGATTAACAGCTTTCGCCCAAGTGGGATTGGTAATTCCTTCTGTGCTGGGTGATATGTAACCTAAGCCAAGTTGACCATTAAAATTCTCTCCCCAACATTTTAACCATCCTTTAGTCATCACCACGCAACCATTAGCGTCTCCCAAGGAGATAAGTCCATTTTTTCCTCCATGTGTTGTATATTGGGCAACTTTCCCTGCAGCGAGAGCTGATTTTGCTAAATCTTTAAGTGACCCATCAGAGCTCAAAGATTGCACTAGTGTCATAGGAGGATCTTGTAAATTAATTGATGGAGCACAACTATGGAAATAGTAAATAGGAATTAAAAAAAACAGCCAAATAAAATTTGATTTTTTCATAAATAACCATCACTCGCTAAATCATAAAAAAAATTACTTAAAAATATAAAAAGTTACTTTCCAGAAAGTATCATTTTTTATTTTCGGATTTTTTTTAACAAACAAAAGTGGAATGTAGTTTCTAGTCAATGCTTTATTTTTTAAATTTATAAATATGGAAAAATTTTTTGAGTATTAATAAATATTTAATGAATTATTAATTACCAATTCATTAAATATTTATTAAAATATTTTAAAGCCATTCTTGATCTGAATTTAACTTAATAAAACCTTCTATATCAAATGTAAAATCACTTGATAGTTTATTTATTTCAGAATCTTCAAATTCTTGTAGCTTATCAGGACCTATGGCAATTGCTAAGGCCGCATAGGGATAAATAAATGGAATAGAACATTCATAAACTCTAAAATCTTCATTCATATTTTTTAGTTTAGTTGATTTAAATTTTCCAAATCTACGTAAATCTGAATCTGAATTAATAATTTTATTTTTTAATAACTGATCTAAAAAATGTTTATATTGAGAATCTCCCCTAAATTTTTCACTAAGCAAATTTTTATCAGTAAAATATTTTGATTTTTCTTTATTATTTAATTGCTGAAAAATAGCATTTAAAGTATTTCGAAACATTTTTAATGTGCCTTCTGCTTTTGAATGTGAAGCTAAAATACTGTTCCCAAACCATTTTTGATTGGAATAGAGTATATTTTTATGAGGTAAATGAATTTTAAATTTTTCAGTCCTTTTTCTTTTGAGTGCTAATTTAGTTTTATTTATATCATTACTGTGGTACGACTGTCCTCTAAAAGTATTATCACAATCAATATATATTCCACCTTCTTTATATAGAATTATGAGTCTCAAAATATCACTTAATGTGGCTAGATTACCTAATCTTTTGAAAACGGCGAGATCGTAATGTGGAATGATACGATCCGGATAAAAATTGTACTCTAGCATCATGCTATTAATAAAGGTTTTTCTTTCAGTAAAATCTAATCTAGGAAAAAGAAATTCTTTGCAATAAGAATCTAAGATATTAATATCATAAAAATATAATCTTTTCATTGGTAAATTTGAGGAATATCCTAGATAATCACGAAATTTTTTCTCATTCTTAATAGGTTGATCTGTCCAAATATAAATATTATTATCACTATTAAAATATGGATAAGAAATATTGTAAATATACTTTTCTGGAATTATTGATCCTATCCAAATATAGTGAATTTTATTAATCATATTGATATATTCCTTAAATTAAAATAGCGACCGATTCTCAATAAAACGCAATATGTAATTAATATTTAAAATATTTTTTAGCAATATACTTTTGAATAAAATATTTAATTTTAATGCATTTTAATAAAAAAATGATAGTATTTATTTCAAATATTCTATTATGAATATGGCATTAATAATAAAAATTATTTTTATCCCTCCAAATTCGTCCAATTTAAAATTTTATAATTATTCCCTAGTTTTTCTTCGAATATTTTTTTATGTTTTTCTTTAGGACAAATAATGTAACGTTCTTGTGATTTTAAAAGCATGGGCAAATCGGCAATGTGATCGCTCCAGGCGCTGTGCCAAATAAAATCATGGCCGAGGATTTCATGAATGCGCTTTATTTTTTCTTCTTGGTAACAATTTCTTGATTTGAGGATGACGCCGCCCGCAAAAAAACGCAGTTTTGTGCCAATAATGGTTTTAAAATTAGAAAATTTTCCGTGGAGCATGCCTCGCACCCAAGTTTGTCCCGATGCGGTGACAATAACGATTTCAACTCCTTGGGCATTGAGTTGTTCAAATGTAGGAAGGGCTTCTTGAAACCAGAGGGCGTTGCTTTCTGTGGTGAGAATATTGCGCAAAAATTGAGCACATTCTCGTTTGCTTTTTCCCACGGTCAAACTCCATAAAATAGCAGATTTTGCTGTGGTTTTATTGAGTTTAAAAATAACAGTGACAATCAGGACTGGGGTGATGAGGAAAAAAAAGAGAATTCTCCAGGGTTCGCTCTTGAGAGTCTTCTTTAAAAGTGTGACGAATGAGTCTTGGCATATCAGCGTGCCGTCAAAATCAAAAAAAGCATAGCGTGGCCGTTGCATGGATTCTCCTGGATGATACAGAAAAAAAGCCCTTCATGAGGGCGTGGGTATCTTATTTATGCCGTGTTTTATAAGAAAGTCAAAAATAGGTTTGGGAAATGGAAGAACAAACAGAGGAAAAATTATTTGGGCATTTTGCGGTTAGTGCAGGAAGGAATTTTTGCCTCACGTATACGATTTCTCATCATTTTTCAAATTTACAAGTGGGTTCCTTTGTTGTTGTGCCTATGATGCGCGGAAAAAAAGAGGGTGAATATATCGGGGTTTTTTTAGGATTGTGTGAAAAGCCCCCATTTCAATGTAAAGACATTATAAAAAAACTTGAATTTGTAAACAGTATTCCTGAAAACTTAATTTTGATGTTAAAATGGCTTTCGGAATATTATTTATCACCTCTTGAAAATTTTATAGCGCTGCTTGCTCCTAGTTTTATTTGGAATGTCAATCGGCATGACATGCTTGAAAAAAGACTGCAGAAATTATTTGTAAAAAATAATAATCAATATTTTTTAATTAATGAAAATAAAAGTCAGCAAGTTAAGGGTGAAATTAAATTACCCCTTCGTGAGTGTATTGCATTAAACGAAGAACAAAATTTTATATTTCAAGATATTATTGAATCTCATCCCACTGTTTCCTTATTACATGGCGTAACAGGGTCTGGAAAAACAGAAGTTTATTTAAAATTGGCGCAATATTTTATTCAACAAAATAAAAATGTTCTTATTTTAGTTCCAGAAATTGCATTGACTCCGCAAATGACCTCACGTTTTCGTGCTGTTTTTCAAAATCATTTATCTATTTTACATTCTGGTTTGACTTCCAATGAATATGAAAAAGAGTGGTTTCGCATTCATTATAATTTAGCTAAAGTTGTTTTAGGTGTGAGAACATCAATATTTTCTTTATTAGAAAACATAGCTTTAATTATAGTCGACGAAGAGCACGATAACAGTTATAAATCCCAAGATATTCCTTTTTATCAGGCACGTGATGTGGCTGTGCTCCGTGCTAAAAAAGAGGGTGCTCTTTGTTTATTAGGTTCTGCTACTCCTTCTGTAGAAAGCATGTACAATGTGAAGCAGGGAAAATACAAATATTATTCCTTGCAAAATAAATTTTCTAATAATTCTGTCCAGGCTGTGATTATTGATAGCAAACAAAATTTAAATATTCCTTTAAAAATGAAGCAAGGAAATTATCCTTTAAAATCGTCGCAAATTGCATTTAATAATGATGCCATATCTTCTGAAGTCTTTGCTGTTTTAAAAGAAACAAAAGATAGAGGCGAGCAGAGCATGGTGATTTTAAATAGAAGGGGTTATGTTAATTTTTCTTTATGTATGGCGTGTTCTCAATCTTTAAAATGTCCCCGCTGTTCAGTTTCAACAACGTTACACAATAATGGTTCTATTGAAATATGTCATTATTGTTCCTTTCGAGTAAATACAAGAAAAAATTGTCCTTCCTGTCTCTCTCCTTTTTTAATGACACGGGGCATTGGCACACAAAATATTGAAGAGCAAATTCAAAGGCAAATCCCCGAATTAAATATTCAACGTTTGGATAGAGATGTGTTAACAAGCAACTCTCGATTAAATGACATTATTGAGAATTTTCGTAATGGAAATACAGATTGTCTTGTAGGAACACAAATGTTGGCTAAGGGACATGATTTTCCTAACGTAACAGTGGTTGTTGTTTTACACGTTGAAGACTCCTTATTTTTACCGGATTTTAGGGCATCGGAAAGAACATTTCAGCTTTTAACTCAAGCCATGGGAAGGGCGGGACGCGGAAAGCATAAGGGAACATTATTGTTACAATCACTTATATTGGGGCATCCCGTTATTGAGCTTTCCTTAAATAACAATGTAAAAGATTTCATAGATCGGGAACTTAACAGAAGAAAACTCGGGTTTCATCCACCCTATTCTCGTCAGATTTTGTTTGAAATACGCCAGAGTAATAAAGGTAAGGCCATGGTTTTAGCTCATAAAATAAAGGATTATTTAGTAAACTTTTGGAAAGAGAACTCTTTTGAGGTAAATCAAATACGTCTTGCGGGACCCTATTTTGCGACATTAGAAAAATTAAATAATGAGTTTAGAGTTCAAATATGTGTGAGTACGATTAGAGAAATTCATCCTTTTAAGCTTATTCCCAAAGAAATTTTTCATGATAAAGAATTGTTACCTCATTTTAAAATTGATGTTGATCCCTATTCTTTTATGTAGAAAAGTTTTATTTATATCCGATGACTTATACGTGTTCGTGAAATAAAGTTAAAATAAAACAAGGGTTAAGGATGGCGCAAGATCCCAAAAAGCAACAAAATTCGGATAAACTTTGTGTTTTAATCATTGAAGAAAAAACCGATCTTCGTACCTTTTTTATGACCACTTTAACCAAAACGGAAAAATTTGAAGTTGTCAATGCTGCAAATGCTCAAGAAGCCTTAGATATTTTAAATAAAGATGCTAAAAAAATTCATTTTATTTTATTTGATTGGAATATGAAAGACATGCCGGGTTATGTCTTTTCACAAAAAATTAAGGACACTCCTGATTTCGAGCATATTGAACTCATAGTCTGTTCTGCTGCTTTTTCAACGGAAGACACTTTTTTAATGAGTGAAATTGATATTTATTATACTATGCCAAAGGTTGTGAATGCTGCTGAATTGATATCTAAAATGGAAGATGCGCGGCTCAGTTATAAAAATAATAATTCTTTGACAACGAAATTAAAACAGCTGCAACATATTATAAATGATTCTGATCTAAAATCATGTGATCAACTTTTAGCTCATCCCGAAATTGAAAAAGAAATCATGGAAAATAATAAATACGCTTATTTGGGTGGAGAAATACGCATTTTACATAAAAAATATTCTGATGCGATTTCTTATTTAAAAAATAGGCTAGAAAAAAATCATGAAAATAAGCAAAATGAAAACTTAAAAACTTTTAGCACTTTAGGGAGAGCCTTGTGTTTGATTGGTAATTTTGAAGAGGCATTAACGATATATGAAAGGTTAGAAGCAAAAAGTCCGCATAATTTAAGTCATAAAATCATGCTGGGTGACGCACTATTAGGAATGGAAAATGTGGCAGGAGCAGAAGAAAAGTACAATGATGTTCTAAAGCAAGATGCGACAAATAATAAAGCACTGGCGGGTATGGTTAAGAGTAGTTCTGTATCGGGAAATTTCGATCAAGCCGCATCCTTTTTTGAAAAAATGGATGGTCATTTTGAGAGCAAAGCTTTAGCTAGCTTTTTTAATAATCGGGGTGTTGCTCTTGTAAAGAAAGGCGAGGTTGAGGATGCCATTCTTTTTTATGAAAATGCCTTACAGTTTTTTGATAAGTATAAAAGTCAGGTGTATTTTAATTTAGGTATGGCTTATTATAGATCGGGCAATATCGCGAGTGCTCTGAGTTGCTTTCAAGCAGCAATGGCTCAAGATGCTAACTTAGTTAATGAAAAGAAAATTTTAAAGGAGCTTCAAGATAAAGGTGCAGAAAAATTCATGGCAGACCACAGTGGCGAAGGGGACAAGAAAAAAAAGTAGTTACGTTATTTTAGCGATTATTTTTTCAATACTCACATTCTCAATATCTTGGTTTATTCAAATTTATACTATTCTATCAAATGGAAATTTATTGCAAATTTTAATAGCATTATTGTTTGTGGTTTGGTTACCGGTGCTCATGGCGCTTTTATTTTCCATATCTTTTAAATTACCAATAGAGTTCTTTATATTGCGTCCCGTTGTAAATAAAAAAATAATCTGGGCTATTTTATTGCCTTGTTTAATAGCGGCATTAGGTGTAAAAGGAAGTTTAGTACTTTCGCAAATTTCCTGGATTGATCCAAACATGCCCTTGTTTTTTGATGGAGATTCCATTCAAGGAATTTTACATTTATCTCTTGCGCATCTTTTTCCTATTATTATCTTCTGCATTGTGATTTCTATGGGTACAGAATTAATTTACAGAGCTTTTTTTATAGAGTTGTGTCTTAAAGCAGGAATAAAAGTTCCCTTTATTTTTTCAGCTATTCTACAATTTATTTCATGTCTTCCTTTTTTATGGTATGGTTACTTTGGCGGGGGTAAAGGAAATATTTTACATCTCATTTCTTGGTTTTTTCTTTTTGTTTTTTTATCTATTTTTTATTACTGGCTTTCTTTATCACCAAATGAGAGATCGCGAAATTCGCATCATAATTTAGCAAAAAGAAGTTTGTTGCATCCAATTATAGCAGCGAGTGTGTTCCAAGTAATTTACTTTGCGCTTGCCCCCCGTTACATATCAGAAAATGGAAATTTGTGGATGTCAGGACCTGCAAATGTTATAACTATTATGATATATTTTATTATTACAATTTGTTTGCTCATGACGAAAAGGTTGAAATACTAATATGCCTGGTTATCAAAAAAAATCTGCGTTGAATGTTTCATCAATTGGCACACTTTTTAATCATAATTCCCTATCGCTGGAAAAAATTCTACAAAAAACGGTTCATAAAAAACGAGCATTATGGTGGATTTTCTTTTTAGCATTTAAAAAACAAATTTTTATTTGTACCCTCGTGCAAATCATTTTATTATCACTTGCCTTAACCTCTCCCTTTATCATTCAATATTACATTAGTTTTTTTGTAAATTCGAATTCAATGGAAATTCAAAAAAAATTAATTTATGCATCTTTATACATATTTTCTTTTATGACTTTAATTGTATTAGCTTCTTATTTAAAAAAGAAATTGATGGTAAATTGGAAAAGAGAAATAGAGTATCATTCGTTAAGTCTGATGGCTCAAATCACTTGTTTTTCTTCCAAAGAACAAAGCAATATCATGTTGAACAAATTTACCGATGCAGAAGGAAAGTTTTTTGCGCATAAATTTATGGAGCTTCCCAATATATTTTGTCTATTTTTTAGCTTTCCTGCATTAATTGCTTCTTTTTTCTTAATTTATAATTTGATGGATAAATTGTTTCTTATTCCTGTAGCATTGCTTTTATTAACATTTTTTTTACAGATAAAAAATCAAGTTTACTTAGCCAGAGTTTTTAAAAAAATATCATTTTTTTTAGAAACAAGAAGTCAACTTCTTAAAAAAATATTTTTATATGGAAATAGAGTACATTTACTAGCAATGGAATCGTTTTTCATAGGTAGAATGAATACACTGCAACAAAATGCCAATAATATCACAGTGAGTGTTTTAAATAAAACTTCAATTGCTAAGGTTATATTTTATTATTCTGGTTTTATTATCGCGATTCCTAGTTTAATCTGTTATTTTTTGATTCATAAGAATGCTACTTTACCGTCTATTACTGCCTTATTAACTTTTTTTATTTTAGTTGCTTATTTTTATTCGAATATTTTATCTTTCTTATCGAGGCGTCAACATCTTAAGTCAAGCGTAGAAGTATTAAATTCAAGTATTCATTTAATTAAAAAATATCATCTTGAAGAGTTAAAAGCAGATAGAGAGGAAGACTTCGATGAAAATTTAGATTTTATCAGTTCTTCACCTTCCTTTTCGCAAGAAAAAATTTGGTTTCATAAAGCTTCTTTTATGTCTCCAAAGGGGATTCGTCTTTATAATGTGAGTTATGATCATAAACCAGGCACAGTTGTTGCTATTATAGGAGCTCCTGGATCTGGAAAATCATCTTTTTTAGCCGCGTGTGCCCATGAATTACGTCTCATTAGTGGTGATGTGAAATTACCGCAAAATTTTGAAATTATGCCGCAGCAGATTTCTTTATTTGATGGAACAATTAGAGAAAATATTATTTTGGGGCATGAGTTCGAAGGAAGGCGTTATATTGATACCGTTCGTGCGTGTTACCTTGAAGCAGAATTAAATTTACTAGAAGATGGTGATGAAACAATAATTGCTCCTAAAGATCATCAATTTTCTGAAAGTTTTATTAGAAAAATTAACTTAGCAAGAATGTTATATGCAAAATCTGAGTTTTATTATTTTGATGAACCTTTTTTAGGTTTATCGAAAAATGAAATTTCACATATTTTTAATGAAGGAATATTAAAGCATTTACATGGATTAAATAGAATTGTAATTACGCAAAAATTAGAATTGGCATCTTTATGCGACTACATTCTTGTTATGAAAGAGGGTATGGTTGTTGAGCAAGGAAACCACAAATCTTTAATTGAAAAAGCCGGAGTGTATGCTAAGCTCCACTATGCCGGAGCTGACTCTAGACAATTTGGCTTATCTTTTCAAGCTAAACCAACAGCATTATTGCAAAATATTGAAAAATCTAATTCTGATAATCATCATTTTTACGATTTTAGCACTTATAGTAAGGCTCACGAAATTCAGTATATTAGACAAATATTTGCATCAACAAAATACTTTTTAGTTTCCTACTTTAAGAAAAAAAATCCGTACTTTAGTTTTATGTATGTCTTAGCCTCACAGATTTTTATTTGCCTGGCTTTTTACTCTCTTTTTTCAAAATTTGCTTCGGATAATATGTCGAAGTATGTTCAAATTATTTTATTTGGCTTTTTTTCAGTATTAGCCATACTTTCATTTTACTTTTTTCATGTTAAAAATGAAAAAATAAATACATTATTTGGATCTGCGCTTGAGAAAAAAGTTTATGATGTTTTAATTAAAGAATACCATGAAAACCATACTTATACAGCCTCTTATTTAGAAAGGTTTTCTAAAGTTAAAGAAGATCTTTTTTCTTCATTAACGTCAATTATGGTAAGGGTTTCCTTTGTTTTAGCTGGAATATTATTACTTGCTATGAGTAATATTTCTGCTTTGTTATTATTATTTTCGTTATTTATTTTTACGAGTGTTTTTATTTTAATTAAAAAAACTTCATTTATCCGTTGTTATTTTAATTTACAGGCTGAAAAAATGAGACTCAGTCGTTCTCGTTTTCAATTTTTGAATTCTCTTACTGCGCCGAATTCTTATAGTTATAAATTATTTTTATATAATAAATTTGAAGAAGATGTTTCTTTGTCTGAAGAACAATCTCAAAATATTGATCATATTTTAGTTTCATTTTACAGATTTATTGCTTTTTCTATGATTGCAGGAGCAGCAATTTCAATTTTATTTTTTGTTGCAAAATATAATACAACTCAGATGGGCACTGTTATTCTTGCGTTTTTAGCAGTTGTTTTCTTTTTTGAGGCCTTTATACATCTTGAAAATGATTTACAGAAATTTGTAAAATCAATCCCCTATTTTGAAAATTTAATGAGGACTTCAACAAGCTATAAAGAAATAGAAAATCAGCATTATTCTACATCTGATATTTGGCCACAAAATGCATCTATTCATATTATGTCTTTGACGACACAAAAAACAAAAGATATTCCAAAACCAATTATGAATCTCGATCTCTTTATAGTAAAAGGATCTAATTTTGGAATGATAGTGGACAAAGGATATGTAAAAATTTCTCCTCTCTTTGCCTCTCTACTTTTATTTGTTCCATTTGAAACAGGAACAATAGTGATTGATGATGAAGATATATTAAGATTAAATCCACTTGAATTAAGAGATCGTTTTGCTTATATTTCAATGGAATCACTTTTTCCTTTTTTAACTTTACGGGAAAATTTAGATCCTTCTGAGCAGTTTGATGATTCCGAAATTTGGTCCGTTTTAAACCGTGTAGGAGTTGCGCAGTCTGTTGCCGTATTGCGCAATGGACTCAATACTAAAATTGAAGATTTTCCAAGGCAAATGTACTGGTCTGGTGAAATGATTTTATTTTCTTTTGCTAAGGCTCTTTTGTATAAAAATAAAATTGTTTTAATTGACAACTTAATTCTTTCTGAAGATGCTGAGCAGCGCGTTGTAGATCTTTTATTGCAAGATTTCATCAATGCCACAGTTCTCATTGCGGCGCATCCAAAGTCAATATTGTTATCAGTTTGTTCTAATATTATTAACTTTGAAGGTGGCCAGGCGCAACGTGTTCAAGGTGAGAAATTCTCCTATTATCCACCCGTTTCATATGAAAATGGGGATTATTCGAAAAATATTTAGATTTAATCACGAGTTCAACATCTTCAGCACGCTTTGAATTAATGCTATGCAAGACTTGATGTAATTTATTTAAAAAATCAAATAAATACAGAGATTCATTATAAAATACAACGCAGATATTTTTATATATTCTTTCTAATTCATCGTAAAAATAGGGATTTTTTTGTTTTTCAATGGCTATTAAAACATAAAAGGCCAGTGTTTCGTCATTGAGCTTTTTATGGCTTTTAAAGTAAGTAAAATGGCGGAATGCTTTTAAGAGTAATTGAGGATCATTTTCAATCATTTTAGAGGATTTTTGCAAAATTATTCTTGCAAAAAAAGGGTTACGTAATCCTTTATGATTTGTTAATTCTATAGATCTATTAAATGCCATTTTAATATAATAAGGTTCAAGTAGTAAATGATAGTCATAATAAATATCAAATAATTTTTATACATAATCATTATTTACTGGTAAAGATCTTTGTCCAATTTTTGAGGTTTGATTTGAAAATTCATCTAATTTCAAATAGTTTTCAAATGATTTTTGAATTTCATTTTTAAAAAGAGGAGATTTCACATCTAATTGAATGTTTAAAAATTTTTTATCAATGATACTGAGTAATTTAGAAAGTGTATCTTTAAACAAGGGATTGCGACTGAAACTAAGTTCTTTTTTTGTTTGTTCAAGTAACTTTGAATTTTTCTCTATACATATTTCTTTAATAATTAAATCGAATAGAAAATTTTTGAAAAATTGATCGCCAGGTTTTAATTCTTTTCGCGGCAATTGGAGTTGTTGATTTATAATGACTAAAGTATGAGTTATAGAGATACAACTCATAACTTTTAAAAAATCTGTTTCGAGCATTTTAATAGCAAAGTCTATTCTTTCATCATAAGGATTTTCTAAAAAAGCAGCAGATTCAAATGTTTCTTTAATTTGAGTATTAGTTAATTTATATAATACAGACTTATTTGATAAAATTTGTAATAAGGATGAGTCTGGTAATTCCTTCTGAAAATATATGCGAAAACTTATCTAACATCTTTTTTTCTTTCACCAAAAATAGCAGTACCGATTCGTAACATGGTGCTTCCGCATTCTAGAGCTATTTCAAAATCAGAACTCATGCCGAGAGAAATAACGGGAGTTTTATTCAAATTTAACGAAAATTCTTTCCACAGCTTATGTGACTCTTGCACAAAATGAGAATATAATTCTCTTCTTTGGTTGTCTTTTATTTCCAGCGGTCCTATGCCCATAAAACCTTGCAGCTGCATTTTGTTACTTTTTGCGATAAATTCACAGAGTTGTTTTGCTTCTTCAAATGTTACGCCCGATTTATTGATATCATTTTTATCAATTTGAAGTTGCACTAGGACGTTTAGTTTTGAGTCTAAGGGTGCTTTTTTTTCAATTTCTTTGGCAAGTGAAATTTTATCCATAGATTGTAAACAGTGAATATGAGAATTGATATATTTAGTCTTATTGGACTGGACATTCCCGATAATATGCCATTTTATTTCGGGAAAATAATGTGATAAAGTCGAGATTTTTTCTTTCCATTCTTGAATGTAATTCTCACCAAAATGTCGAACTCCCGCTTGATATGCAGATTGAACTTTTTCAGCACTTTGAAATTTACTGACAACAATCAATTCAATTTCATTTGGATTACGGTTGTATTTTTGTGTTGCGAAAGAAATTTTATTTTTTATGTTGTTTATATTTTTTTCGATTTCATTGGACATGTTAAACTTCCAGCAATTTATTTTTTTAAAAATCTTCTAGGGTGCTAAATGTTTCTACGCCTACAAATTTTTCGAGATCAATTAAGACATGACTTAATGGTAATCCCATTACATTTGTGTAACTTCCTTTTACACTTTCAATGAATCCCATGGCTCGTCCTTGTATACCATAGCTTCCCGCTTTGTCAAAAGGTTCTCCTGTCATAATATAGGCCTCAATTTCTCTATTAGAAATATTACGAAAAGTAACAAATGTTTCAATAACTCGAGTTATAATCTCATTATTATTCTGATAAATGGAATATCCGCTAAGTACAAGATGCGTATTTCCTGATAGCATTTGGAGCATACTTTTTGCATGATCGTGATTAAGAGGTTTTTCTAATATTTTATCTTCTTTTGTTACCACAATAGTATCTGCGCTTAAAATAAATTCACCATTTTTAAATTGTTTATTTACGGCCAATGCTTTTTCTCGTGCATTTCTTTGTACGTAATCGTGTCCCCCTTCATTTTCTTTGGGAACTTCGTCGATGTTTGAAACCACCACGGTAAAAGGAATGCCACTTGCTAAAAGCATTTGTTTTCTTCTCGGTGATGCGCTTGCTAAGATAATTTTTGTCATATTATTGCTTTTCATAAATTACCGCCAAATCCTTAACTCTGAAAAAGTACATACGCATTTATTGAGATTAAAATATCAATAAATGGCGTGACCCCTGTCATGCCAATATGATGTATACATGTGGGGGTAACTGTGTACCACGGTAGAAGATCTGTTTTTATTCTCGCTCCCGATCAAACAGATTCGGGGCTTGCTCAAGAACTTAAAAACGAAGCGACGGAGCTCTATGAGCGACTTGCGGGCTTGTGTCAAGGATTTCAAGAGCATCTTATCGCAAATGAAGAAGTGCCCTTAGAAGAGAGTCAAGAGCTTTTCCGAACTCTCCATACTCTTAAAGGCCTTTCTCAAATGGCAAACCTTGCTGAAATGGTTGCCATGGCTCATGCCGTTGAAGATTATATTGAATTTGTCCGTTCCGAAAAAGTGAAACTGATTAAAGAAGTCATTGAGCTTATTTCCGATGCTCAAAATGTATTTGAGCAAGTTTATAAAGCTTATCCCAGTGTTATTGAATCTGATGTTTTGATGGAAGCTAATAGAATTGTTCATGAATTCCACGCTCTAGCAGATATCGTTAAAAACGGAGGACAGCCTGCGACAGGAGGCGCTGTCGCTTCACCGCCCTCTGGTGAACCTCCCGCTGCGGCAGGCGGGGGTGGAGGCGTGACCCCCTTAACCGATGAAGAAAATGCAAATTACGCAAAATTTGTTCCGCGTATTGAAAATCTTTTTGCATTAAGTTTAAAAGATGGCACATACAAAACTATCGATGAATTAAAAGCAGGAAAGCACTATGATAATATTTCTCGTGTTGGTGACTTCATTCTTTTGCGCGCCTTTGACAGCGGTTCTCTTATCGTTTTTGCAGCCGAACTCGATGCTAAAACTCTTACAGGTGTTGCTGAAGGCGAAGTTGTTGCCTTGGATAAAAAAGATCCAGCCTGTTTAAAAGTTCTGGGTGCTCCTTGGGAGAGTTTAGTCTATGCGGGAGCCGCACCAGCAGCGGCACCAGCACCAGCAGCAGCAGTGGCTGAAGCGCCTCCTGCCCCCGCTGCAGAAGCTCCTAAAGATGCTCATGGTGGCGGAGGGGGAGAAGAAGAAGAGCCCGAAGAGGATTTTGATACAAAGAACTTAGCCGGTGGTGATGGTTTTGAAAAGCCGGATTTAGATCCGGAAATGTTGCAAGACTTCTTATCTAATGCCGATGATTTAATCGAAAATTTAAGTCAAGCTATGCTTGAGCTAGAAGGAAATCCTGAAAGTAAAGAAGCCGTCGAAAGTATATTTAGAAATGCGCATACGATTAAAGGAACATCGGGGATGTTTGGCTTTCGAGCCATTGAAAAACTTACCCACAAGATGGAAAATTTGTTTGATCGCATTCGTAAAGGCACACTTTCTGTCACTCCGGCTCTTATGGATGGCTTGTTTTTTGGTCTTGATAGAATACGGAGTATGTTTGAGGCCATCAAGAAAAATCAATCTTCAGAACAGCCTATTAACGATGCCTTAAGCAAACTTAGATTAGCCGTAACAGGTGGGGGAGGTAAAAAGGCCTCAGGAGGAGCTCCGGCAGCCGCGGCTCCTGCCACCCCCGCCGCTCCTGCGGCCGCAGCTCCGGCAGCTCCCGCAACTCCTGCTGCGCCAGCAGCTCCTCCCGCAGCGGCAAAACCACCTGCAGCAGGTGGTGATAAGAAAAAACCCGATGAGAAAAAAGCCGATGAAGCCGGTGGGACCATTCGTGTTGACCTCAAAAGATTGGATAGTCTTGTTAATTTAGTGGGTGAATTAGTTATTGACAGAACGAGATTTGCTCGTATTGAAGAAGAACTTAGGGGCAATGGAAATAGTGAACTGGGTCATGCCATGAGTGAAAGTGTTTTGCTGTTTGGACGTCATATGAATGAAGTCCAAAGCATTATCATGAAAATTCGCATGGTACCTGTAGGTAACGCATTTTATAAATTTACACGAGTTGTTCGTGACTTGTGTAGACAAATTGGTAAAGAAATTGATCTTCATATTATCGGTGGAGAAACAGAGCTCGATAAAACGCTTGTGGAAGAAATTGGTGATCCCCTTGTGCATTTGATTCGAAATAGTGTTGACCATGGTGTGGAACTTCCCGATGACAGAGAAAAAATAGGTAAGACAAGAAAAGGAAATATTCATTTAAAAGCAAGTCAAGATGGAAATATGATTGTCATTACCATTTCTGATGATGGCAAAGGTTTACAAGTAGATAGAATTCGCAGTAAAGGAATTGAAAGAGGTTTAATTAAAGAAACGGATCACGTAACAAATAAAGAAATATTCTCACTTATTTTTGAATCAGGGTTTTCAACGGCTGAAAAAGTAACAAATATTTCAGGACGTGGCGTGGGAATGGATGTTGTTAAGAAAAGTATTGTTAAGTTAAAAGGAATTATTGAACTTGATAGTGAAATTGGTAAAGGAACAACGACAACAATTAAATTACCATTAACACTTGCCATCATTCCAAGTTTGATGGTCGAAACTAAGGGTGAAAGTTATGCTATTCCTCTCGTAAATGTAATTGAAAGTATTCGTATTAGACCAGAAGATGTTCAAAAAATGGGAAGTGCTGATTTTGTTAAGTTACGTGACAGAGTGCTACCCTTATTAAAACTCGCCGATGTTTTTGATTTGCATGCTATGGAAAATCTTTTATGGTATTCTGTTAATGATATTCAGAGAATTAAACATCATGATGAAGAAGAAAATACAGATAAAAATGAAAAAGGCGATAAAGCTCTTGCACAAATAAAATCTCCTGAAGAGTCTTCCAAACCTGTTGAAGTATTATCTAAACCTCATGAAGGTGAAGGAAAAACACATCAAAATCATTCGTTATCTTTTCGGGTGCGTCACACAAAACCAAGAATAATATTTGTCGTGGTTGGCGTGGGTGAAAAACGTGTTGGCGTGGTTGTCGATCAGTTACAGGGACAACAGGAAATCGTGATTAAATCCTTAGGACGCTTGATGGGTAAAAGACGCGGAGTGGCGGGAGGATGTGTTTTAGGAAATGGAAGAGTGGCTCTTGTTCTTGATGTTGGCGAAATAATAGACGATTTTTCACAAACAAAACCGGGGAATGCAAACCGTGCTGCTTTACAAAATTAAAAATTTATTTTTTATGTCAAATGAAGCGGGAGGTAATGCCGGAAATAATGCGGGAGCTCCTGTACCTTTACCCTATCAAGATGATACAGCAAATAGCTATATTAATGATGTGACGGATGAAGGCGTTGTTCAAACTCCGGGTGTTCAATACATAGGATTTAAATTACATAAAGAAGAATTTTTGTTACCTATGTCGTTAGTTCGTGAAATAATAATGCTCACCACAATTACATTTGTTCCTGGTGCTAAATTTCTAATGGAAGGAATTATTGCGTTACGCGGTGAAATTATGCCCGTCTTAAATTTAAGAAGATTTTTAAAATTTGAACGCGGCAAAGCCGATTCAACAACGCGCGTTATCATCTTACAATGTGATTATGGTGGTTTTGGAGTTATTGTAGATGACATTACGGAATTTGTAAGGTTACAAGCAGCAGAAATAGAATCTATTCCTCAAAATTTCTTTCCTGCTGAATATCGAATTCTTGCTGGTGTATCTAGAGTTGGTGAGCGCATTCGTGGTATCATCGATCTTGATAAAATTGTCTCAGAGATGACATTGGGTCTTAAAGAGGAAACAGAAAATGCGGATCAAGAAGGCGCTTCTGATCATTAACATATTTTTTTTAATATCTTTAATTTATTCATGTGAAAAAAAGACACGTATGGTTGATATTAAATTATTAATTTTAACGCCAGATAATTTTTTTAATTTTCCTGTTGTATTGAACGGCAAAATTAATGACATAGGACCAGGAGGATTGTGGTTTATTCTTGAAGACAAAACAGGATATATTCAAGTTACAACAGAAAATATTCCATCGCATATTTCTTGTGTTCAAAAAGGAAAAAATGTATCTATATTAGGAAAATTATCTATTTATGAAAATCATAAATATTTTACTTTTTCCTCATTATTGAGGTGTAGCAATTGAAATTACTGTTTTCGCTACTTCTCATATTATTATTTTTGCCCTCTTGCCAAAAAAATTCATCTTCGGAAGGCAAGCAATATGTCGTTTTTCTAGGATTACCTAACAAAGATGTAACATTATATAAAGTAACTAAAAATAATAAGGATAAAAAAATTTATTATCCTTTAATGAGATTAACTACAAATACTAAAATTCTATTGCCTATGGGAAATTATCTTCTTGCAAATGAATGCACTTCCTATGAGTTTTTTAATGATGGAACTCATGAGCAAAAAGTAGTTTTAAGTAAATTGAGTCTTAATTTTGGAAAAAATAATCAAAATCAAGTTATAAATAAAATTGGAAATACATTTAATAGTTTATGCTACGATCCCTTAGACAAACAAGAACATTGGTTTATAAATAAATCTGAATTTGATATATTACCAGGTAAAAATATACTATCCGTTTCTGGTAGAGATGTTGAATTAAATTTACATCCGACACTTTTTTCAGACAAAAAAATTCAACTTTGGCCTTTAACTCTTTCCTCACCTATTAATACGGATTCAAGTAAGTTTTTTTCACTTCCACTTGATCTTACTTCAACCGAAAAGAAATTTGTGATTTCCTCTCCTGTAAATAGCACAGTTTGGTTACAGAGTGGGCGATATCAAATTGAAGTGAATGGTAGCAAGCAAATTGTGAATATAAAAGATTCTTCCTCTTCTGAAATAAAATTAGGTGTGATTCGTATAGTGTCACCTAAAAATTTTCCTATTGAGAAGCGTTTACAGGCTGGGGGACAACCTATTTTTGCATTTATTAATGAAAAAGTTTTATTCCGACTTAACACGGATTATCCCGTTTTTCCAGGAAAATATCGTGTTACTTTAGAAGGCTCTGAAATTGAAAAATATGTCACTGTTATTGAAGATCAAGTGAGTGAAGTTAAAACTCGAGGAGCACTTGTTTTATCACCACCTTGTGATAATAATTATGATAAATGCAGACATATGACGAGAATAACAATTCATATCAATAGAATGCCCTTTATTCTTATGACAGAACTTACTGATATGCCATTTCTTGTGTTTGATCAGAAGTATGAATATGGAATTGAAGGAATTAAAGGGATTTTTAAAATATTAGGAACTTCTGAAGATTCTGTAAAAATAGATAAATTAGGAAAAGTAAAAATAAAATGGGAGACACGCTATACAACAGGAAATATAAAAACAGATTTTGTAAGATTTGAGTCGAAAGGAGTCAATGTTTTTGGAAAATCAATTGACTTAATGTATTTTAAACCTGATGAAATTTATTTGCCCGAAGGCGAATTTTTGTTGACTTATTTTGTAGGAGATCAAAATTTAGTTTTACCAAAAACAAGGATTGATGTAATTTTAGCAGGAGGTACAACAAAAGAATTTGTGATACCTGTTTATACTCAAAAGACATCCGATGGACAGCAATCTGAAAAAAATAAAAATAATACCACTTATACGACAAATACAACTCTGTCACCAATAAAAGATTAAATTACCAAATTGAAAATCTTTCCTCATCACTTAATGCCATAGGGTCTCCTATTTTACATGAAAAAGTTTCATAAAAATTCTTAGACAATTTTAATTGCTGATTTACTCTGAGTTCCCCTGGCGCATGAAAGTCAATTTTTTTCAAATGTTCTTTATATTTAGGCTGTGTTACTCCGCACCAAATTTTAGCATATTGAATAAAGAATTCTTTTTGCAATTTTATATTTTTATTTGAGAAAGCGGCATGAAATGCATTTTGAATACCAAGAAAGTCTGATATATTTTCTCCAACGGACAAATTTCCATTGATACCCGCAGTGTCGAAATGGGCAATCATTTTGTTGGCCTGTTTTTTAAATTGCTCTTTATCATAACGGCTCATCCAGGGCTCTAATATGCCATGCTCATTAAATTTAGAACCTTTGTCATCAAAAGCATGAGCAATTTCGTGTCCCACAACAACCCCTAAGGAGCCAAAATTAACAATATCGGACTTTGTTTCATCAAAAATAGGGGGTTGTAAAATGCCTAATGGTAGGAAAAATCGATTGGCATTGATATCGTAATAGGCATTCACAGTAAGGGGTTTCATGTGCCATAAATTTTCGTTAATGGGGAGAGAAATATTTTGAATAAATTTTTGAAAATATTGAGCTTTGATTTCATTTTTGTTTTTTAGGAATTTTTTTGAATCTATATGCATAGAAACTTCCAAATCCCAATCTTCAATGCGCTCCGGTTTTACAATTTGAAATTTCATATTTTCGATTTTTTTTAGAGCTTTCTTTTTTGCGAATTCAGACATCCCTTTTGAGTTTTTAATATTTTCAGAAGTTGCTTTTTGTAATTCTTTAATTATCAAATGAATACGCTTTGTAGGAAAATTTTGATATTGTTTTTGAATGATTTCAAAATCTAATCTTGAGCCTAAATGATTGTGCGTTTCCTGAATGCATTGCTTTTCCAGTTGTTCTTCTGTTAAGGAATTGCCAAAGTGCTTATGATTAAATTCTTTTACTTTTAAATAATAATCTGGTACTGAGTATTTTATCATTCCTAAAGAGAACTTATTCCATAGTGCTAAAGCTTTTATTTCTAAGTCATTCGCAGTTTCTAAGTGCTCGTTTAATTTTATAAAAGCTTCTTTAGGTAATAAATTTATAATTGTTGTTTGTGGGATTTTTTCAAATAATTTATGAAAATTAAACATTGGATAATGATAAGTTAAATATTGTCTTGTTATAGAATTATCTGCTGATAGTGCTTCGCGTAATTTTGCTTTTGTGGGATAAGTTTTTGCGATACTCTTTTCGAGATTTATTATAAAATTAGCATATTCTTCTCCATTTGAATATAAAATTAAGGAAAAAAATTCTTTTATTAAATCTTTATAATCTGCCATGAGTTGTTCGTCTTCATAATATTCCTTGGACTTTAGAGGGAGACTATAATAAATTATAATATCTTTTATTTTGGGATTTTTTATGTTTTTAATTTCTTTTATTTCAAATAAATAGTCTTCACCTTGGATTGTGTCTAATGTTATTTTTTCAAGAATTTTCTTTTTATTTAATCTTAATATATTTTCTTCAAATTCAGTGAATATTTCATCTTCCTCAACTTCTCTTGCGTATGTATTCATACATGATTGGTAGAAATTTTTTAGCATAGTATTGCTTTGATTTAAATTACTTTCATTTAATAAAGATTTTATGTATTTTAATCGAATATTTTTAATTCGAAAAGCAGAATCATTAAAATTATATATATATTTGCTATGAGACTCTGGCATGCTAAAACGAGAATTTTCTATGGAACAGACGTGTTCATAAAAATTATCACAAGGAGAAATGTGATCGTTAAGAGGTATCTCTCTATAATCAGGAACTTGGAACTGATGATCGGGTAGGGTGGGGATGTTTTCTGAGAAAGCATTGTATTCGCAAAAAAAAATTGAAAAAATAACAATGAAAAGTGAACATTCCTTATTGCATATCATATAAACCTCAAATATATATAAGATGTTTTAAATAGAGAATAGTATTTTATTTGAAATAAAATTAATTTTGTTCTCTTTGTATTTATAGAAAAGAACTGATGGGGTTAACCTATCAAAATTAATTTCTGCTGACAAGTGTCTAAGGTAAAGGAAATGCTGTGAATTTTAAAACTTTTTTAAATGATTTGCATTCTAGAATGATAGTTCAACTATATAAAGAGTTTGAAAATATTTGTTTTCAGCATCGTGTGAATTTAAAAAAACCCTTAATAATTATCGAACAATTAAATTCTACTTGGGGTAATTGGGATCCTTTGGGCAGAGTTATTACTTTGTCTGCTCAACTAGTTGAAGAATATTCTTGGGATATTATCATTGGTGTTTTAAAACACGAAATGGCACATCAAATTGTCACAGAGGTTTTTAATTCAGAAGATATTCATGGAAAAAGCTTTCAAAAGGCATGTGAACTCATTGGAGTTCCGAAGGAGTATTGTAAGGCTTCTCTAAATATTGAAAATAAAATCACTCATTGGAAAAATTCAACTTTAGGTGAAGAAGAGTTGGTTGTCATGCGCAAGCTTGATAAATTATTAAATTTAGCTCAATCTGCTAATGAGCACGAAGCTCTATTAGCAATGGAAAAAGTTCAAGAGCTCAACTTAAAATATAATTTAAATCGGATTCAAGAAGGTTTAGATTCTTCATTTTATTCCTTAATTATTAATTTTAAAAAGAAATGTGTTCCTACAACTTATGTTTATATATCATCACTTATTCAAGCTCATTATTTTGTAAATATCATCTATTCTGAATTGTACGACCCTCTATGTGATGAATCCCATAAAATTATTGAAATAATTGGTACACGGCATAATGTACTTATGGCTGAGTATGTGTTTTATTTTTTGAAAGAAACAATTGAAAGCTTATGGAAAATTTATCAAATGAACAATAATCTTCCTGCTCGCTATAAGCTCTCTTATCAAAAAGGAGTGTTAGTTGGATTTCAAAATAAGCTCGATTCTATTGCAAAAAATAAATTATATAATGAAATAAATTTTTATTCTCAAAAGCACAATAATTCAATGTCTGAAATTATTATACTGGAAAATAAAAAATTAAATGAATATACAAAAAGAATTTATCCAAGATTGAGTAGGCAAGGAGCTTCAAATAATAAAGTATATAGTGAGTATTATGCCGATGGGAAATCCGATGGTAAAAAAATAGTTATTAATAAGCCCGTATCGGAAACTAAAAATCAAATATATTATCTTGGTATTGGCAAATAGATAAATGAAGTTCTTTCGCAGTCAAAATAATACATTTTAAAATTTTTCAAGACATAAATCCCATTTTTTTATTTATTATGGTAGTATTTATCAATTATCCTTTTAATTTGTCCATTATCTGAAATTATTTTGAATCCTTTTTCATATAAATTTAAATATGGACTATTTTTTACAAAGCCGACATGCGATGCTTTTTTAAGTTTAAAATTTGAAATTATAACTTTTTTTTCAAGCTGTAATTTTTTTATTAATATATATGCAGAATCCATATCGACAATTCCGCAATCCACAGAGCCATTCGCAATTTCTTTTAAAATTTTTGCTGCGACTTCATCAGAGGACGTAATGTCAACTTTTGTAAAATTTGTCGCTTCTGTATATTCTTTCGAAATAACATAGCCTTTAGCGCTTCCTACTTTTAAACCTGACATATCTTGAAGTGAGTTGATTTCTTTTGTCTTTGGATTTCGTATAAGAATATTACCTCGGGTTCGCATTGAGGTTCCTAAACTATATTTTTCATCTCTTTCTTGGCTATAAACCATGGGTATAATAGCATCAATTGATTTTTTATCTAATTCATATATACATCGATTCCAAGGAAGCATAATAAATTTAATTTTTACATTTTGCGTTTTCATGGCCGCACTAATTATTTCAACATCGATTCCAATGGGTTTGTCACCTTTCATTCCGGCTGAAGGTAAAAAATCCTCAAAACATACCTTCATTTCTTTAGCATATGAATTAAATGATAACAATATTAAAATAAGTATGGCGTATTTCATTGTATTAAGATCTCCTTTCGGTATCAATTTATTTTAATGAATTCTGAAAAAAATCAAATAATTAAACTTTCATTAAATTGACACTAAAAAAATTTAAACAACTCAAATACTGTTAAGTATAAAAAAATGTATGATCTATATTAAAGTTAATTTTTCTAAAATTGAGGTGTTTTATGAATGACTCAAAAAAAAAGTTGCTTGTGCTTGTTGTTGACGATCAAGATACATTTCTTCAAGCTGTTGTCGATGAAGTCAATTTTCTAGGCTTTGATTCTATTACAGCAAGAAACGGAATGGAGGCTCTAGAGCAAGCTCATAAATCAAAATTAGACCTTATTATTTCTGATATTCGTATGCCAAATAAAGATGGTGAGTGGTTTTTGAATGAGCTTCGAAAGACTCAAAAATCATTTCCTCCCTTTGTATTTATGACAGGGTTTGCCGATCTTTCAATTCAAGAAGCTTATGCCATGGGAGCTGATGGGTTTTTAGGCAAGCCATTAAATCCAGAAAAATTAGAAATCTTGCTACAGAAATTATGTCGTCCCATTGAAAAACGATGGAATGAACTTCCAAAAACTTCAGCTGTTTATCATATCTCTAAAAATTTTCCATGTGCATATGACGATCAGAGCCTTAAAGAAATTAATTTTGGCCGAGCTGGTATGTATTTAGCTATTGAAAAACTTGTATTTGAAATTGGTGATATTATTTCATTTAAATTTGAATTTAATAGCGGTGATTTTAAACAAATTGAAGGAATGGGTAATATCGTTTGGAAAAAAGAAAATCCTGAGGGAAAATCTGATGAGTATGGTCTCTATTTTGATTATCTTCATTCTTCCACCTTAGCTGCATGGATAAATAAGTTAAAAAGTAAAGAAATAATTGAAGTTATTCCACGTGGAAAGTAACCGGAGACAGTAGCATGACGAACATTTCACTTTTAGATAAAGAGAAGTGTGTTATAGTAATATTAGAAACTATTTCACCCATTCAGCAAATGTATATGAGTGCATTTATAAACATAGATTATAAGTTAGTCTCGCCCTTTTCAGACTTAAATGAGCTCATTAATTATATTCGAGAATCTCACGTGGACTGGTGTATTCTAAGCTTAGAGCATTTAGTTAATACTAATTTAATTGATTTTTTAAATAATTTGTATAGATCTTCAAAAAATCAATTATTAACTATTAGTATTATTAATAAGGAAAATGATAATATAAATTTATTGTTGTCTTTATTTGAACAAGGATTATTTTCAAATTTTTTGAAACCAATTTCTATGGAAGATTTTGAAAAACAATTGCAAGATCTTTTAGAAAGTGTGAATATTTTAAAAGGTAATTATACTCTTGTCTCAAGTAATTTTATAAGAAATATATTAAAACAAAATAAAATGTATAAGGATCTATTGCAATTTGAAAAATCCATTTTAGATTTTTTTCCAGGATCGCCTCGTTGTTTGATTAATTTGGCGGAGGCTGAGTGCTTAAATAAAGACTTTTCATCTGCAACAAAAACTATTGCACAAGCTAAATTTATTGATCCAGAATCTGAAAGTCAATGCAATATTATTTATGAAAAGTATTTGAAACATTTAAATGAAGTATCAAAAGAAGAAAATAAAAATATTTTGGGAATTCAAAATTGTATGATTATTGATCCTGACTCAGATGTTCAATACTATGTCAGTGAAACATTAAAAAGACTAGGCGTTATTGATTGTCAGAAAATAACAGATGGTGATTCTGCTCTTGAATACTTAACTAAAAATAAAGAACCAGATTTAATTATAATGGAGTGGAAAATTCCAAAAATTAGTGGTGTTGCTTTAGTTCAAAGAATTCGGAAATTAGGATTTAATCAATGCTTTATCGTAATAATAAGTTCTCTTGTTAAAGTGACAGAACATCCCCTGCTACAGGAGGTAGGAGTAGATACAATTATAGAGAAACCTTTTGATGGGGAAAAACTATCAAAAGAGCTTATTGGAGTCACTCAACGCGACCGCAAGCCTCTTGAGCAAAGATCGCTTGAAAGAAAAATCCGTCTTTTGTTATCTTCAAAAAAGGTTGATGAAGCAAAAAAATTGTTGGATGAATATTTAAGTCGTTCTCAAATTTCAAAGTATTCAAAATTTCAAATGCAGGCAGAATATGAGTATGAAACAGAGAATTATGGAGCAGCTAGTAAACTTGCATTAAACGTTTTAAAGTCTGTTGGTGGGTCAGTTCTCCTTTTTTCATTACTTGGAAAATGTTTTTTAAAATTAAAAGATTTTAAATCTGCAATGAAATGTTTTGAAAAAGCACACGAACTCTCTCCTACAAATATGGATAGAATTCTTACTCTTGTTGATTTAAAGCAGGAGTCAGGAAATGTTGCTGAAGCTGGTATATTACTTGAATCAGCAAAAAAAATTGACTCAACAAGTACCGAAGTTATTGAAATGGATTATCGCATTGCAATTAAAAACTCAGATACTGAAAAAGCATCAAATATTTTGAAAAATTTAAATTCATTGACAGGTGTTATAGGGCTTATAAATAATGATGCTGTTTCAAAAATTCTTGCAGGAAAATTTGAAGAAGGAATTGACTTATATAAAAATGCATTAAATAGTTTGTCTGATGATTTAAATGAATATAAAGAATTAATCACATATAATTTAGCGCTTGCTTATGTTCGAAATAAAGATTTGCAAAAATCTTTAGAAATATTAGATTCCTTAAAATTAAATCCTAATGCAAGAGTATACAAAAAAGTAAAAAGCATTAGAACAAAAATCAAATATGCTTTACTAAATAAAGGACAACTTGAAAATTTGGAAAATTTATTTGAAAATAAGGAGGGTGTTGAAAATAAAAATACCAGTAATGTAAGTAATGAAAATGATGAAACTGCTGGAATGACTATTTATGAAAATATACTTAATGAAATTGAAAGAAAATCTGAAATAAAAAAAGGATCTCGCTGTTGCTATAAAATATATAATAGAGTTGAAAATAATTAATTTGTATTAGTTTGGATTCCATCTGACAATCGTAAAAAAATAGGTTACCCTGTTTTGAAGAATTTCAAGTTTCAAAACAAATAGCTCAAAGAGCAAATCATTAAGGGTAACTTATATGCAGAGTAACACAAAAGTTATACGAAATAAACTTGGTCTATTAAATTTAGCTCAAGAGCTAAAGAATGTATCACAAGCATGCAAGATGCTCGGTTATTCAAGAGATACTTTTTATAGATATCGTGATCTCGTAGATGAAGGTGGAGAAATTGCACTTCATGATAAATCAAGACGCAAACCCAATTTAAAGAATAGAATTGATGATGCTACTGAAATAAGTGTCGTGCAAATGGCATTTGATTTTCCTGCTTATGGCCAACTTAGAGCCAGCAATGAACTTCGTAAGAATGGAATTTTTATATCTTCAGCTGGTGTACGTGGAATTTGGCAACGACACGGATTAGAAGTGTTTCAAAAGAGATTAAAAGCATTAGAAGCTAAATCAGCAGAAGCAGGAATTGTGTTTACCGAAGCCCAGATTGTGGCTTTAGAGCGAAAAAAATTTGATGATGAAGCTTGTGGAGAAATTGAAACAGCACATCCAGGTTACCTTGTATCCCAAGATACATTTTATGTTGGCACCTTAAAAGGTGTAGGTAGGATTTACCAGCAAACAGTTGTTGATACCTATTCCAAAGTGGCTGTAGCAAAACTTTATAATACTAAAACTCCTATTACAGCTGCTGATGTTTTAAATGATAGGGTATTACCTTTATTTGATAGTTATAATGTGCCTGTATTAAGAATGTTAACAGATAGAGGTACTGAATATTGCGGCAATAAAGAAACGCATGATTATGAATTATTCCTTGCCATCAATGACATTGATCATACAAAAACAAAAGCAAGGCATCCCCAAACAAATGGAATATGCGAACGTTTCCATAAAACAATTTTAAATGAATTTTATCAAATAGCTTTTAGAAAAAAGATTTATAATAGCATGGAGGAATTGCAAATAGATCTTGATAATTGGTTAGAAGAATATAATTTAAATCGTACGCACCAAGGTAAAATGTGTTGTGGAAGAACGCCAATGCAAACTTTCCTTGACGGAATACCAAAATGGAAGGAAAAAGATATTGGATTGAATTTTAACTGACAGACAATTTCATTTTTGGGAGTCTTTTTAAACAGGGAGATTGTCAGATAAAATACCATCTACTACAATTTAATTATCTAAACTGATTTTTTTGGAAGTTCCATAATAAATTCTGTGTGATCAGATGAGGGATCTAAATATAATAATCCTCCATGAGATTCAATTATACCTTTAGATATACTTAATCCTAGTCCTGTTCCTTCGCCAATGTCTTTTGTTGTAAAAAAAGGTTGCATTAATTTCTCTTGAACATCTTTCGCTATTTTTGTACCACTGTTCATAACGCTTATTTTAATTATGGAATTTGTTTCAATAACTGAAATTTTAATCCATTTTTCATTTTGATTTAATAAAGCATCACATGCATTATTAATTAAATTTAAAATGACTTGAGAAATTTGAACGGAACGGCACATTAAAGAAATATTATTATCTTTTAATTCATCAATAAGTGTTACTTCTCTTTGTTTTAATCTTTCTGAGCAAAGAATAAATGTATTATCAAAAATTGATCTTAAGGGGGTCAAAACAAATTTATCTTGATCCCCTGAACGTGAAAATGATCTTAATCCTAATACTATTTTTGCAATTTGTTGTGCCACATTTTCAATAATATCTATATAATTTTTTATAGTTTCAAGATTAATTGGTTCTTTTGAAAGAACTCTTTTAATTTGAGAAGCTCGTAATGTAATAACTCCTAGTGGAGTATTTATTTCATGAGCAACTCCACCTGCCATTTCACCAAGAGCAGACATTTTAGATGAGCTAATTAATTTTGACTGTAAGTTGCTTAGAGATATGAGTGCTTCGCTAACTACTAAATGAAGTTTATATGCTCTATTTTGAATGATGACTGTAAATATTATTGATAAAATTAGAAAGATAGTTGTTAAAATAAAAGTATTCATTCTTAATTCAAATACGTCCACTAATACTTCATTTACTGGGAGTGAAACTAAAACACTCCAATTTTGAATTCCCATTTTTTTGAATCCAACAATATATTCAACTTTATTCATATAAAAATTGCTTATACCATTTGTATTGTTTAGAATAAAATTTTCAGTTTTTTTAATATTATTACTATTTTTGTCTAATTCGCTAAATTTATGAGCGTAAGAGTATTTTTTATCTAAATTATTAAGAATATTTCCTTGTGTATCCATAATTAAAGCGAAACCATATTTTTCCGCTTTAAATTCGTTGAGGGGTTTAAACATATTTTCAAGTTTTAAGGTACCACAAATCACGCCAGAAAACTCCCATTTACTTGAACCTACATCAAGAAAAATAGGGATTGCAATAACAATGGCTTTATATCCCCAAAATCCTACCTGAGGAGTTGAGACAAATGGTTTTTTCTCTTTCATAACATATTTAATATATGTTGTATTTTTTATATTTAGTCCAATTTTATTAAAGTTATATGGTCCAATATTAGCAATTTTTCCATTATCATTTACTATAAAAATATGTTCAAATTGATTTAGAACTTTCAATTGTTCTACGATAGCATCATTGATATTTGTAGCGGTTTGTAGCATTTGTGATATGCTTTTTAAAATATTTATATCTCGTATTATTGAATCATTTAATTGCTCTGCAACCTGATGGGATAAATTTAATGTTTCTTTTTCAGCACGAATAGTCACAATTTTTGAAGAAGAATTATAAATGAAAAAACTCAATAAACATATTGAAATGCAAAATATAAGAATAATTAAGTATATTAATTTTGTGAGTGTATTTGGTGATGAATTTGGTTTATTCATTTTTAAATTTTATTTATCACTAGTGCCAAACCATTTATTAAATATTTGTTCAGAATCATTTGATTTTTGAAAAGTATTTAGAGCTTCATTAAATTTTTTACGAAGTTGGACTTTTTGTCCTTTTGCAAATGCTAAGGCAACAGGAGTGCTTGCAAACTCATCTCCAACAAATTTTAATTTACCTTTTAATTCAGAATTTTGGTTTATAGTATAAAGTCCTACCAATTTATCGGCAACCGCTCCCTCTACTTTTCCAGAGAGAGTTGCTAAAAAACAGTCCTTTGCATTTTCAAATGTGACCTGCTCAATTTTTGGAAATTGAGCGCGAATCCAGGGTACAGAAAAATGATTTTTTTGGATACCCAACTTTTTTCCATTTAATTCACTCAATTTTGATAAGCCTTTATCTTTTGGAATAAATAGTATAGCGGCATATTTTGCATAGGGCTCAGAATAATCATAACTCTTTTTTCTTTCATCGTTTATACCTATGGTCGCAATGGCATCTGCTGTTCCCACCTTTACAGATACAAGTACTTTTGCCCAGGCATTTGGTTGGAACTCAGCTTTAAGTCCGATTTTTTCAGCAACTTTTTTTAATAAATCAATTTCAAATCCAACGGAATTATTATATTTTCCTTGACTGTTTTTTTCTGCAAATCCAAAGGGAGCAAATGAATCGTCGTGTGCTATTGTGAACGTTCCTGTTTTAACAAGAGAGAGATCTTCGGCAAAAGAAAACTTTGAAAAAACGACAAGCAGGGTGGTGATTACAGCACAATTTTTAATAATCAATAATTTTAGCGACATGTTCAGTCCTTTCTGGAAAAGAGAAAATATCGCTATGCTATCGGCAATGAATTTAAAAAGTTAATATTGAAATGTATTTTTGTGTTTTTTGACTAAAGTCTGTGAGGTTTTATTTTGATAAATAATAAATTTTTAGTTACCTGCTTAAATTTACTTAAATTAGCCAATTTTTTTAATAATTTGAGTAAATTTTTTTAACTATTATATTTAGTTATTTAGGGAAAGCAAATAATTTTGATTTTGACGATCGATTGAATTTTGATATTAAGTCTGGGAAAAATGTTATTAGGCATTTTGCGATTAAACCTTATGATAATCTTTGGGGACTGTCATTTAATACAAATAATAAATATACTAGTCCATTTGTTAAAACAAAGGAAATTGCATTTTGTGCACTTCAAGGGGCTAAAAAGAATCACAAGGAAGGATTATTAGAAATTAAAACTCCATAATCTGTAGCTACTTGAGATGAATAAATATATAAATAATAATGTCTAAATAATAGCCAAATTATTTTTTCGAATTGAAAAATTAAAAATTCAATCGAAAATTATAATACCTATTCGTTCTTCAAAAACACATTTTCTTCATGTGCATGCGTTTCATTATGAGAATATGAAATTTCAGTTAAATCACTTACCGATATAGCTCCCTGAACTTTTTTCATGTTGGGAAATAAATTGGGGAATTTTTGGGGTTCGCGTTCTTGCATAATACGGTAACAAACTTCAAAAACGTGTTCCACTTGGGGCTTGCAATAGTAATCCCCATCTCTACCGTAGGCGCATCGATTTTCTTTTGCCGTTAAAGTACGTGGCATGCAGTCTAAATACGAAAAGGCATTATTTTTTTCTAGAGTTTGTTGCATCATATAAGCGCTGGCACCGCCTGGAACATCTTCATCAAAAAATAAAACGGCGTTTGTTTTTTTGATGGACTCTGTAATAGCTCCGGAAAGATCGAAAGGAAGTAAGGTTTGTACGTCAATCACTTCAATTGAAATGCCGCATTTTTCTAAATCCACAGCAGCATCTAAAGCAACTTTACAGCAGGCTCCATAAGTAACAATAGTAATATGATTTCCTGTTTTTAATACTTCGGGTTGGCCTAAAGAAACGGTAAATGTTGATATATTATCGGGAACTTTTTCTTTTAAGCGATAGGCATTGAGCACTTCAATAACAAGAGCAGGATTATCGGATTGCAACAGCGTATTGTACATTCCTGCAGCTTGAGTCATATTACGCGGTACACATAAGTAAACACCACGAAGAGCTCCTAGAAGCATAGAAATAGGAGAACCTGTATGCCAAATTCCTTCTAATCTATGACCTTTTGTACGGATAATAACAGGCGCTTTTTGTCCTCCTGCAGTACGATAATGTAACGTCGCTAAATCATCGGAAGCTGTTTGCAGGCAATATAAAAAATAGTCTAGGTATTGAATATCGACTAAAGGACGAAGCCCTCGTATGGCAGCTCCAATGCCTTGTCCTAAAATAGTGGATTCGCGGATTCCCGTATCGGTGACACGCAAATCACCATATTTGGCATTGAGTCCTTCGAATACAAGATTTACATCACCAAGTTTCCCAACATCTTCACCGATAACAAAAAGTTTAGAATTCTTTTCAAAATGCTGATCGAAACAGCGCTGGAGAACAACTCTACCATCGACAATTTCTGCAGATTCGGAATAAGTCGGTTTAACTTCGGGAATGTTTAAAGGTGATTGAAGGGATTCGCTGTAGAGTTTATTTTCATATGTTTTTACATATTTTTTTGAAAATTCAGAATAAAAATGGAGAAGCGATAGCTTTTCAGGGGTATTTTCATCAGATAAAGAAACAATTGTTTTAAATAAACTGGCATGAAGAACTCTTCTGTTTAAAGTAACAGTGTTTTCAAGCCCTGCAATAGCCGCTTGAACTTGATCTGGCTTCTTGGTGTTTTTAATCACTTTGTTTAATATATTTAAAGCTTCATCACGTTCTTTTTTTAAGGGAGACATTAAAAGTTCCCATGCTTTTAGGCGTGATTTTTCGACATATTCTTTTTCTTCATCTTCTAAAGTATTAAGATTTTCTCTTGTAGATATTTTATTTTCAATAATCCACTCACGAAATTTTTTAATACAACAATATTCTTTTTCCCAATCTAAGCGTTCTTTTGTCTTGTAGCGTTCATGACTTCCGCTTGTCGAATGTCCTTGCGGTTGTGTAATATCGATGACGTGAATTAAAGCAGGTTTGTGTTCTTTACGAACTTTTTCTGCCGCTTCTAAATAAACTTCGCATAATTTTAAATAATTCCATCCTTCTACTTTGTAAATATCAATACCTTTTCCAGGTTTATTTGATTGAAAGCCGGATAACGCTTTTGAAATAGAATCGTTCACGGTTTGTAAGGAACGTGGCACAGAAATACCGTATCCATTATCCCAGACCGACATAAGTAACGGAACTTGCAACACGCCAGCCGCATTCATAGTTTCAAAAAAGATTCCTTCCGAAGTGGAAGCATCGCCAATGCTTCCAAAAACAATTTCGTCCCCATTTTTTGAAAAGGTGTTAGTGTCTTTATTTAGTGATTTTTCATTGCGATAAAGTTTTGAAGCATAGGCGAGCCCTAACATGCGGCTCATTTGTCCTGCCGTTGGGGAAATGTCCGATATTGAATTTTTTGTTTCCAATTGATTTTTAAATAAACCCTTTTCATCAAGTAGTCTTGTGGCAAAGTGGGAATTCATTTGCCTGCCGCCTGAATGAGGATCATTTCCAGTATCGGGATCAGCATAAAGCTGCGAAAAAAATTGTGTTACGTTGACGTTACCGAGGCTCATTTCAAAGGTTTGATCACGATAATAACCGGTTCTAAAATCTCCATTTTGGAATGCTTTTGCGGCAGCAATTTGTGGAAGTTCGATTCCATCACCAAAAATTCCAAAACTAGCTTTTCCTGTAAGAACTTCTTTTCTGCCAGATAAGCTTGCATATCGGCTGCGGATAGCCATCCGATAATCAGCAATGATTTCTTCAACTGAAAATGAATACTTTTCATTAGGAGACTTCAAAACGCGGCGTGTTTCCATTGAAACTCACTCCTTTAAACTCGAGTAGCAATAATCATTTGGCGCATGATCCTATAAACTATAGGATTTGCTTTGACATACACATATATGAGAGAATATGAAAAATCTAGCATAGTGGAATAATTTTTGAAAGTATGTAACGGGTTAAATTAATAATATTTAATATCTCATTTTGTAAATATTATATATTCATATTTTTCTTTAAAATAATATTTATTTTCGAGATTTTTTATTATTAAATACCGTTAATTCAAGTGTTGCGTAAAATGAGCTTTTTTGATTCCCAATTTTATTATTATATTTAAATTTAAAATTAGATGCTCAAATTTAAAAGAAATGATTGATAAGAAATTATTGTTATTTTGCAGATGATTTAGATAATATGAGTAAAGCTCTTATAATTTGCATAAGAACTTTACTCATTTGAATTGCAAGAAATTATTTTTTGTTAAAAGTAACGGTATGATTTGCATTTTGTGAAGCGATAATGGTGTCACCTTCCGCAAATTTATTATCTAAAAGATCCATGGATAAAGGAACTTCAACAAACTCTTGAAGAGCTCGTTTTAGGGGGCGGGCACCAAAGTTGATATCCCAACCTTCTTTTGCAATGTGTGTTACCAATTCTGGTGCCACTTCAAGCTGCATATGCTGTTGTGCAAAAAGTCTTTGACTGAGTTTTGCAATTTGAATTTTAACTATTTTTTCAATGACATCTTCATGTAGCGCATTAAATATAACGGTTTCATCAATGCGGTTTAACAGCTCGGGACGCATGTGAGTTAAAAGTTCTTCCATGACAGCACGTTTGAGTTGTTCACTATTACGTTGATCGGCAGGGGCTTCTAAAATACGATGAGCACCGATGTTTGATGTCATGATCACGATACAATTTTGAAAACTAATTGTGCGGCCTTGGCCATCGGTTAAGCGTCCATCGTCAAGCATTTGTAACAGGACATTTAAAACCTTAGGATGCGCTTTTTCAATTTCATCAAACAAAATGACGCTGTAAGGTTTTCTGCGCACAGCTTCGGTCAATTGACCTCCCTCTTCAAATCCCACATAGCCGGGAGGGGCACCGATGAGGCGGGATACGGAGTGTTGTTCCATATATTCTGACATGTCTATGCGAATCATGGCTTTATCGCTATCAAATAAGCTTTTTGCGAGAGCTTTTGCTGTTTCTGTTTTTCCTACTCCCGTTGGGCCTAAAAAGAGGAAAGAGCCCATGGGTTTATTGGGATCTTTAAGGCCACTGCGGGTAAGACGGATAGCATTTGCTACGGCGCGGAGAGCGTGATCTTGACCGACGACACTGTCTCGCAATTCATCTTCAAGTTTGAGTAATCTTTGGCGCTCTGCGGAAAATAATTTATTAACAGGAATGCCTGTCCAAGTAGATACAACGGTCGCAATATCTTCGGCATCGACTTCTTCTTTTAAGTAAACAGATTTTTCATCGTTTTTATTTTCTCCCTCACCGCTTGAATTTTGCGTGAGATCACGAAGACGTTGTTGGAGTTTTGGCATCTCTCCAAATTTAATTTCACTTGCTCTGGCGTAATCAGCGCGTCTTTCAAACTCTTCCATTTTTACGCGGGCTTGTTCGATTTCTTTTTTCAATGTGTTAATTTCATTCACACTACCTTTAGCCATTTGCCATTTTTCACGAAGTTTTTTTGATTCTGCTTCCATTTCTTTAAGTTGATTTTCAATATCTGCTTTGCGACCCAATGCTTGATAATCTGTTTCTTTAGATAAAGCGACGAGTTCAATTTTGTATTGAGATATTTTACGATCAATGGTGTCGATTTTTTCTGGCACGCTGTCTAATTGTATTTTTAAACGACTAGAAGCTTCATCGATAAGGTCGATAGCTTTATCGGGTAAAAATCTATCAGGAATATATCTGTCAGAAAGCGTTGCGGCTGCTAATAAAGCATTGTCTTTAATACGAATTCCGTGGTGAATTTCATAGCGCTCTTTTAAGCCGCGCAAAATAGTAACGGTATCTTCAACGCTGGGGGGATTGACCATCACGGGCTGAAAACGGCGTTCCAATGCGGTGTCTTTTTCAATAATGCGATATTCATCCAGAGTTGTTGCCCCAATACATCGCAACTCGCCTCGAGCAAGTGCGGGTTTGAGCATGTTGCCGGCATCCATAGAGCCTTCACCACCACCTGCTTTTACCATGGTGTGGATTTCGTCGATGAACAAAATAATATTACCGGAGGCGTCTTGAACTGCCTTTAACACAGCTTTTAAGCGCTCTTCAAATTCGCCGCGAAATTTAGCACCAGCTACCATGGCTGAAATGTCGAGGCTAAGTAAGCGACGATTTTTAAGAGTTTCAGGAACGTCCCCACGGATGATGCGTTGCGCCAGTCCTTCTGCAATGGCTGTTTTACCAACTCCGGGCTCACCGATTAAAATAGGGTTATTTTTGGTGCGGCGCGAAAGAATTTGAATTACACGGCGTACTTCGGTGTCGCGACCAATGACGGGGTCGAGTTTGTTTTCTTCGGCAAGTTTGGTGAGATCACGTGCATATTTGTCGAGCACGCCAAGTTTGTTTTCTGGGGTTTGGTCGGTCACTTTATTATTGCCTCGTATGCTCAGAATTGTTTTTTGAAGTGTGTCTGTATCCAGGTTAAATTTTTGGAAAAGATTTGAAACAGACTGTTGTTTGCAGATAGGAGCTGCAATTAAAAAATGTTCCACAGAGATGAATTCGTCTTGAAATTCTTTGCGAAGTTTTTCCACAGATTCTAGGTAAGAAGCGAGAAAAGGGCTACTTGAAGGTTCGCTTCCTCCTGAAACTCTTGGTAAAAGATCGTTTATTTTTTTTAATTCACTCGTAATATTTGATGTTTTCAAACCTAATTGTTGGGAAGCCATCCGAATGATTTCTTCTTCGTCCTTGAAAAGGGCGTAAAGAATGTGGGAAGGCATAAGCTCAGGATTGCCATTTTTTTTCGCTATCGTATGGGCTTCATTTACAGCATTTTGGGATCGATTTGTTAAATTAAGTGCCATAAATAAAATCTCCTTATTTAGTGTGGAGTTTTCACTGTTACCTTTTGGTAATGAGCAGGATGCACTCCTTTTCAATACAATGATTTGTCTTTTCTCATTTTTGTCAAGGGTTGGTAATTGGAATTAATGAGAATCTTTTTGAACTTGGGGACTTCAAGAAATGTGATTGTATGATAAACAAAGATTTGAGGCGGGAGCTTCGACGTTTATTTATGATTTTTGTAAATTTATCCTAACTTATTTTAGAATGAGGTCAAAAAGGAGTGAATCTTTTATCAAGGCTTGCACTAAATTTCATCTGTAAAAAAAATTCAAAATTATTAAGTTTTACATCGCTTGTTTCCATTGTTGGTATTTCTTTTGGAGTGGCTGCTTTTTTAGTTGTTATTACGGTATTAAATAGTTTTCAAGCTGAAATTAAAAATGTGATTTCGTCTGTTAATCCAAATCTAATTATTTATTCTCCTTCTGGAATTAGCAATCCAACACAATTTGAAAAAAAACTAGAGACATTAATTCCTGTTCCTATTGAAAAAATGAGTCGATTTATATTACAAGAATCTGTAATGGGACTTGGAAAGCAGACATCAGCAGTTTATCTTCGAGCCATTGAAGGTACAAGCTCTTCATTTGCTCATAATTTAAATCGATATATTTTACCTCATGATGCTTTAAATTCTTTAAATGAGTCGAGTCAATTAATAGATAAAAATAGAAATACAATTGATTTTTCAGGAAATCCAGAAAAGCTTCCTCATGTTATTTTAGGTAAAGAACTTGCTGAAAATTTGGATGCTAAAGTGGGAAGCACTGTTACATTAATGACATTTGGTAATGAGAAAAACGCCCTAGGTGTGCGTTATAATAAACTTTATGTCAGTGGTGTCGCAAATACAGGTCTGTCTGAATATGATAAAAAGCAAGTATTTATGAATTTTCAGGATGGTGTTAAGTTATTTGGAATCGAAAGTTGGTCTAGTGGTATTGAAGTTCAATTGAAAAATCCCGAGGATGCTCTTTTGGTTTCCAAAAAATTAAATCAAGAAATTCCTTATAATGTTGTTGCTTGGCAGCAAATTGATCCCGGGTTATTCGAAAAAATTGAAAGAGATGGAATGACAATCAAATTAATTGTTTTAATTATTTCTTTTGTTGCTGGATTTAATATTATTGTGACTTTAAGTTTAACTGTAATTGATCGCTCAAAGCAAATTTCACTGCTACGGGCTGTGGGAGCAAAAAAATCTTTAGTCATTAGTACTTTTGTTTATTCGGGAATTATTTTGGGAATACTGGGTTCTTTACTCGGAGTGCTCTCCGGTTTAATTATTTTAAAAATATTTTCAAGAATTCCTCTTGGAGATTTTCAAGAATTTTATTATCTCGATAAAATACCGGTACAGATTGATTTGCAATTAATCGTAATTGCATTTATTACCTCAATCTTTTTATCGTTTATTGGTGCCTTGTATCCTGCTTGGAAAGCTTCAAGAGTCTCCCCTATGCATGGATTAACCCAAGGAAATTAGAAAATAGAAAAGGAAAAATGAATGACATTTCATAATGGATTTGCCACATTTCAAGCAACCAAGCCTTCGAACTATTCTTTGGGGCGGGTTTTTGAATCACGCCGCCGTCTTTTGTACAAAGAAGGCCCTCATGTCTCTCCTGTGGGATTCGGATCTTATCGCGTAGGAATGTCAAAACATTTGGGTTATCCTGAGTGTGCGCAAGCTCTGGAATCAGCTTTAAAAAAGGGAATTAATTTAATTGATACAAGTTCAAATTATGGCTATGGCCAATCTGAAATGTTAATTGGAAAAACATTGACAAAATTAATTCAAGAAGGCGTCATTCGTCGCGAAAATATTGTTGTTGTTTCTAAAGTTGGCTATATTCAGGCATCAAATATAGAATTAGCAAAATCAAAAGAATTACAAGGTAACGGATTTTTCGAAGTGAGTAAATTTGGTGAGGAAATTTGGCACTGCATTCATCCCGATTTTATTTTCGATCAAATAAATCGTTCTCTCAGCCGTTTAGGACTCGAAACCATCGATGTTTATTTGCTTCATAATCCAGAGTATATGCTTAAAAAATTTGAGCTTGAAGGAATGGATGTTCTTAATGCAAAAAAATTATTTTATTCTCGATTAAAAGAAAGTTTTATGGCACTGGAGTCTTTGGTTTTGGAAGGAAAAATTAAAGCTTATGGAGTCAGTTCAAATAATTTAGGCGCTCCCGATGATGAATATGCTTCTATTTCTATTAGAACTGTGCATGAAATTGCAAAATCAATTTCTGAAAATCATCATTTTAAAGTAGCTCAGTTTCCTATGAATTGGCTCGAAGTGTCACCCGCATTTTATGATATTGATGGAACAGGGGAATCGACGCTGTCCTACGCTCAAAAGAATGACATTGGAGTGATGCTGAATCGTCCTTTTAATGCGATGTTTAATGATGGACTTATTCGCTTGTCACGTCCTCAAGTTAAAAAAGAAGAAGTGGAAAAATTAGACGAAGGAATGCGTTTAGGTTTGGCAAATTGGACAAAGTTAGCTACAGATCTCGAGTCCTTAGCTCGAGATCAATTGGCTGATGTACCTGGGTATGACGATGCAACTCTATCCCAGTTTGTCGTTTCCACTCTTGCATGGTATCCCGGCGTCACAAGTGTTTTGTGTGGCATCCGAAAAGAAGTCTATGTTGAAGATGTGGAACAGGCGTTGGTTCGTCCCGCCTTGCATCGTGCGCGAGAGCATTTGTACAGAATTTACGAAAACCTTGAATTTAGCACCTAATTATTGAAACATCACGGAGAGTTAATATGAGCCTTACGCAAGAGTTTTTAAAGTTTGCACTGGCTACGGGCGCTCAATGGGTTATGTATTTGCTCATTTTGTGTAGCATTGTCAATGTTGCTATCATTATTGATCGCATAATCTTTTTTCAAAAAATGCGGGGCGATTTTGCTGAATTTATCAAAAATTTGAGTGCGCGCTTAAATTCTGATGAGCCTGTTGAACAAACTTCAGCATGGTGCTCCGGGCAAAATATGCTGGAGGCTAACGTTGCTGCAGTTGGTTTGGAGCGCAGTCGTGATAATCTACGTGCTGCAGAAGAATCCATGAACGCCACTATGATTGCGGCAAAAACAAAATTAGAAAAAGGCACTGTAGTTTTAGGAACTTTAGGCAGCAATACTCCTTTTGTCGGATTATTTGGAACAATTATAGGTATTATTGAAGCTTTTCATGCACTTTCGACATCGGCAAATCCGGGGCCAGAAGTCATCATGGCTTCCATTTCTGAGGCACTTGTTGCTACTGCTCTTGGTATTTTAGTTGCCATACCTGCTGTCGTTGCTTACAATTTTTTTAATCGTGCGATTAAAAAGAAAATGGCAAATAGTGATGCCACATCACGAATTATTATGACACATTTAGGATCAAATCAAAGACATAAAGGAAAGGAATAACTATGGCTGGTGGGAAAATGAGCGGTGATGACGATCTCATAGTCGATATTAATATCACCCCTTTTGTTGATGTCGTTCTCGTACTATTAGTCATTTTTATGGTTACAGCCCATTTTATTGTAAATAAAGGAATGAAATTAGAGCTTCCTAAGGCTGCTACTGCAGAACAACTAGAAAATCAAAAAACATTTAATATCTCAATTGATAAAAATGGTGATTTTATGTTGGATGGTAAAATAATTAATATTGATCAGTTAAAGGCAGCGGCGCATGCAGCAATAGAGAAAAAATTAAAAATTGTTGCTATGGTTAGTGCAGATAAAAATTCTTCATATAATTCGGTTGTTACTGTTATGGATGCGTTAAGATCGGAAGGAGTCTCCGATTTTGCGCTACAACTTGATCCCGCCCAACAAAAAAAATAAGATGAAGCTCCTGTTTCCTTTTTGCATGGAGCTTATGCAATGCCGAATCAAAAATTAAAAATGAATCAAAATATATGTTCTCGAATTTGGACTCAACAAATAAAAGGTTCGCGTGAAGGAGTAGAAAAAATCGGACTTGAAATGGAAATGCATGCTTATGATTCCAAAACGTTAGCGCCAATTGGTACCGCAGATTCCAAAATTGATGTGCAGTCTTTGTTAAAACGTGTTGCTGAAATATCAACTCCTTTAAAAATTAAATATGATGAATCTTCTTCTTTAATTACAGATATTTTTCTAAAACAAGGTGGAAATATTAGTGTCGAACCAGGCGGACAACTTGAATTTTCCTCAGCACCTTTTGAGCATTTGTCTGATTTAATTGAAAATACAGTAAAAGGTTTAAAAGTTTTAGAAAACGCGGCAGATGGTGAGCTGGTATTTTTATCGCATGGTACAAATCCCATTTCACATGAAAATCATCCTTTAGTCCTTCCTAAAGAACGCTATCAAATAATGACTCGTTACTTTGAGTCAGCACCACAAATTCGCGGCATTGATATGATGAGGCATACAGCAACTATCCAAGCTAATTTAGATATATTTGGTGATGAAAACTGGCAAGATGCTGTTAATTTAACTCTCGTTCTTATTCCAATAACAAGTTCATTATTCGCAAACTCTTGTTACTTTAAAGGAAAAAAGAGTAATTTTCTTTCGGAAAGACAAGAAGTTTGGAATAAAATGGATCCGACCCGTTCTGGGGTTCCTTCTGGCTTACCCTTTGCTGAAAACACAGAATGCACCTATGCAACTTGGGCTAAAAGAGCCAATGTCTTTTTTGTAGATGGTTTACCCATACAAGATCAACCTCTGTTCAATGAGCTGACTTTTGAAAGTTGGTTGCAGAATGGATATAAAGGAACGTGGCCAGAAATCTCCGATTGGGAAACTCATCTTGGTACTTTATTCCCCCATTTGCGGTTGCGTGACTTTTTAGAAATTAGACATATTGATGCTCAACCATTTGAACATTCCTTAGCTCCCATTGCATTTTTTCTTGCGTTGTTACAATGTAAAAAAGTAAGACAAGAAGTCTGGAGTTTATTAAATAAAAATAATATTAATGTGAAAGAAATTTTTAATACAAAACATGTTGAAAACGAATTTTCATTTTTACATGCTCCCTTACTTGACTTTGCTGCGGAAATTTTAGATCAATATAAAGAACATGAAGGTAAGAATGCCGTTTTGGCTTATAAAAACTTTATTCACCAAAAGCAAAGTTATTGGGAAGCATCGAGTGCTTTAGATTTTGTCACCCGCAAAAAAACAAGTTCTCCTTCTCTCGACTTTATTAAATACTTATAATGAATAAAGTTATAAATAGAGAAGGTTTTGTGTGTTAAAGCAAAATAATAAAGGATATTATTTAGGTGTTGTTGAAATGATGATTGCCAACTCATTTGTTGGTGTAAATATCATTCTTAATAAATTTTTATTAGATAAAGCTCCTCTTTTTATTTTGCTAGAAATGCGCTATTTATTTGGTGTTGTCATATTGCTATTTATTTCTCTTTTTATGAAGCCAAAGCTTCAATTTTATTTAACTCAGGAAAGGTTTTCAAATAAAGATTGGATTATTTATATTTTGATGGCTCTTTCGGGAGGAGCTTTTTTTAATTTTATTTATATGCTAGGTATGCTTAATACGACAGCCTCTTCGGTTGGTATTATAAGTAGTGCCATACCCACTTTAATTGCTATTTTTTCTTTTTTTATATTAAAGCAACCTTTAAAAAGAGTTCATATTTTTTGTATTATTTTAGTTGTACTTGGCGTTTCTATGTTGAATTTATCTAGAATATCTGTGAATGATAATTTAAATCCCGACTCTGTTTTAATGTTTGTTGGTAATTTAATTGTATTTTTAGCAATGATACCTGAAGCTTTGTTTACTATTTTTGCAAAAATGGTTAAAGTCAAAGTTTGTCCTATTATTTCTGGATTACTTATTAATTTTTTAAATGCACTTTTTTGTTTACCATTTGCTTTATTTTATTTAAATAAAATCAATATTTTTAGTTTAGACTATATTGTGTGGATATTTAGTTTTTGTGTGGGACTTTTTAGTGGGGCTTTATTTTACATTTTTTATAATAAAGGAATTGCTAAAATTGATGCCAACACAGCAGCTCTGTTAACGGGTGTGATCCCTATTAGTGCTGCTACTCTTTCAATCATTTTTTTAAAAGAGCCTATTCATATAACCACAATTTTAGGAATGCTATTTGTTCTTATGTCCATTTATATAGGAGCAAAATTCTCTGATGATTCTAAAGTGTTACTTTATAGAGTCCGCCAGAAGCAATAACATTTCACTCATCTGTGCCACTGAAAGTGTTTTTCCATTTTCTACGACGCGCACATAATTTTCATCTATAAGCTTAAATTCACTAATTGATTTGCTTTTTAAAATAAAAAAAGGTGCAGGAGGGGTATCTAGGTTTCCGTTACCTAAATGCTGGTGAACTTTTGAAGCACGATACATATGAAACAATTCAAAATTTATATTGGGTTCAATTAAAAAACCAGCCTCCCCCGGAATATGCATAAAAAGATAGCTTTTGCCATCTTTAAAGTCTTTGTCTTTTGTATTTGCTTTAGGGGAAATTAAACCATGAGAAATTTTTACTTGACTAAAAAAAAATTCTTTACCCAAATCCTTTTGACTGCGAATAAAGAGGAGATCTTTTTCAAGTTGATTTTGTAAAGAGGAAAAAAACAATTCACCTTTGCTTTTGTGTGGAACTTCTATATTAGAAATTTCTTGTTTCGGTTGTTGCCAGAGTTTCATCAAACCCATATGAGCGCCTGTCATTTCCTAAAGAGTCAAAATATGACTTGTGTGGTCGAAATAATGTGCGTGGAACTTCAATGAAAATTAAATTTGTTGTTGCTGAATTTCCAATAAGTTCATGAAGCACGGTTTCATGATAACATACCGGCTTGCCTTTGTATTCTCTTTTTGTCAGAAGCCAAAAGCGTTCGTCAAAAAGTTTTGAATAATTTACTTTTTTTCCCACACTGGCTTCCTTATCAAAGGATCTTTTATGGGTGCGCAATTCAAAAAAGGCGAGTACAGGATTGAAATGAGTGGCTTTGCCGCGTGATCCAAAATATTCAATAGCATCTTCTTCACTGGCATGAGGCATTTCAATACAGAGTTTGATTTTTGTCCCATCGGGAAGTTCAGCAAAAATAGGTCCTCCTCCTACATCAGCCACTTCCTTGCGTACGACGCCAAATACCGAAACGGGAAGTTCTAGCCAAGATAGTGTTTGCTCCCAGCATTCTAAATCGGAAAGTGATGGAGAAAGCTGTTGCCAATGAAATAAATTACCTATAATTTTATGAAAACTTTGATACGGAATTCCTATTAATCGATTGTTTGAATCGAAGCAAATTTGTAAGCCTTCTTCGCTCAAATTATGATCTATAAAATTTCCTAAATAGCTTAATATTTTAAATGTGGTTTCGTCGTGTAAACGTGAGTTACTTTTTTTAGCTTTTTCATCGAATAAGAAATCTTCAAGTTTTGATCTGAGATATTCAATACAGTCTCGTATAATTCGAAAAGATTCTGCGGGGATATTGAGCTCTTCGGAGCGATCGTTTGATGTGCCTATGACATTGTCAACATTTCGAATATGTAAGCATTCTGCATTGGGAAACTCATCCGCCATTTTATCGAAAAGATGAATGAGTTCTCCGTGACCAGCCGAAACGGGCGCATAATTTCCCTTTTCATCTTGAAAAGGAGATCCATCCATATTGAAGCGAATGGTAGAAAGATCGCATCCTTGTTCAAAGAAAACCCATTTTCCATTGATATTGTTGTTACTTTTTAGCCATTTTGGTGCAAAAGGGGTGTTTCTTAATGAAAAAATATCATTGGTACTGTCTTGAAGAATGGGGCTTAAGTCGTTAATTTTTTCTTCAAATTCTTTTTTCATATTGGTAGGAACAACTAAAACATTCCCATGACAAGGTAACAATTTAATTTGTTCTGCTATTTTTAACATTAAAAAAGAATCGCCTTCGAGGGTTGTCGGTACGAGAGCTTTAGGTAACGATCCGTATTTATATAATATGACACGACATGCGGTATAAGCTTTTAAGATATTTTCTTCATGATTTCCAATAAATACAAGGTGATCATTGCTATTAATAGGATCTTTTTTATTATTTACATATTGTGGAGAAATTCTTTCCATCCAGTGAGTGTTTTTATTAGAAAAATTTGTTTCTTTAGCTGATTTTTTATTTTTGACTTTAAAGTTTATACTGCCATAATCCCAAGGAGTTCTTAGGAAATTTGAATGGGATGTGCTATTTTTTATTTTATTTTTTTTATACTCAGAAAAATGATATGTTGCCTTGCCTGTTTTTAATGTTTGATTTAAATAATTGTAAAAAGAAGTGCATTGTTCCTTAATATTTTCACAATCATGTTCACATAAATTATCGTATAATGAAGAAAGCTCGGGAGAAATTCTTAAATTAACAAGAATTTCTTGAATGTACTTTCTTTTTTCAAAAGAAACGTTAAGAATACGACTTTTTTCAAAAATACTGTCAAAGGCGTTTTTTAAATCGGGAATTTGACTTTCAAAATTTAAAGCAAATTTATGGAGATCACTAAAAAAACGGGAAGCAGCACCTGCTGCTGGGATACAGGTAATTAAAAAGTTTTCACGCCAATAATTTAGTGAGCTTTTTTGAAATTTGCGCAAAGCTGGATGGTACGTTGAAGAAAGCAATCTTGTAATCAATTTCCAGGATAAAACACCACCATTGCTTGTTGTGCAAGCCCCCATAACGGGAATTGTTGTGTTGATTTGTTTATGGATAGCTTGAATAATTCGTTTATGGTGTATAGCAATTCGATGGGGATCGAGCTGATGCACGCGCAGCAATTCAGGAGAAATCGTATTTTGAAATGGGGATTGTTTTTCGTCCATTGGCGACTCTCTTTCCAAGTGCATTGAGTTTCTCCTCTAAAATGAATCAAGGATAACAAGGTATCATAGCTCTTTGCGCCTGAGCAAAAATCCCTTGACCCCATCCTTATACTTTGTTTGATAAAAGATCACCCTTTGGTGCATTGGAGACGGGAATTTAAAGAAATGAAATCATTTTATGGGCAAAATAGAACCGTGTTAACCCACGACATTGCAAACCATTTTGGAACGCCAAAATCTCAATTTAGAGCCGATCTTCTCTATCGAAATATTTACAAGTATCAAGCCTTGGAACCTTCTCACTTTGAAGGTCTCAGTGAGGATGTTAAAAAGTGGTTTTTTAACGCCTATTATTTAGACATTCCCCTTGAAATTGAAGATTTACAATTAAGTACCCATGACGGTTCCGTGAAATTTGCCATGCGCTTGAAAAGCGATGGGCGTCTTGTGGAAAGTGTTCTTATTCCTGAGCGGGGGCGTTTAACGCAATGCATCTCAACTCAAGTGGGATGTGCTCAAGCCTGTCGCTTTTGCCAGACAGGACGCATGGGACTCATGCGGAGTCTCACAACTGAAGAAATTATCGGGCAAGTCCTTCTTGCTGAAAGATGGCGTCGTGAAAATCCAACGGCCTCTGTTTCTGGCTATAAAAATATAACCAATATCGTCTATATGGGTATGGGAGAACCTCTTGATAATATTGATAATGTAATTAATAGTACGAATATATTTTGTGACAATTTAGGACTTAATTTTTCTCCCAATAAGGTGACAATCAGCACAGTGGGATTGCTTCCGGCTCTCAATACCATTTTGGAAAAGACATCTGTTGCTATTGCTCTTTCTTTGCACTCTCCTTTTGAAGCGGAACGGAGCAAAATCATGCCCGTCAATGTTAAGAACCCCATAACCGAAGTCATTGAAGTTATAAAAAATCATTCCAAAAAAAGAACAAATCGATCTTTTATGGTTCAATATACACTTCTTCGTGGTATTAATGACACCAAGGAACACGCCCACGCTTTAGTTACATTGCTAAAAGAAGTGCCCGCTAAAATTAATTTAATTCCTTTAAATGAGCATGAAGGGGCATCTTTCCGCAGACCGGACTTGGGAAGAGTTTATGCTTTTCAACAGGAATTGAAGCAAGCAGGTATGGTCGCAACAGTGCGTCTGTCCAAGGGAAGGGATATTCAAGCGGCCTGTGGTCAGTTGATTCAAGACAAGGTATCAAAATAATGAGTTTTTTTAATCAACCTATTCAAGTTAAAAATTTAACTATTAAAAATCGCGTTTTCTTAGCTCCTCTTGCGGGTGTATCCGATGTTCCTTTTCGACGTATTTGTCAGGAATTGGGAGCTGGATTGACCTATGTGGAAATGCTTTCTGCAGTAGCTATTTCTTATAATAATAAACGTACTTTTGAAATGATGGCGCGCCATAAGAGTGAAAACGTTCTCGGTGTTCAAGTCACAGGGCCCACGGCGGCTCAAGTGGCTCACGCTGTTGCGGTGTTGGACAAGCAAGGGTTTGACACTATTGATATTAATATGGGGTGTCCCGTACGTAAGGTTGTTGGTGCCGGATGTGGCAGTGCTTTTTTAAAGGATCCGGAGCGTATTTCAGATACAGTTATGCAATCGCGCGCTGCGACTCAAGCGCCTTTATCTGCTAAATTTCGCCTGGGTTATACCCGTGAAAATATAAATGTGGAAGAAACCACCCAAAGAGTTCTTGCTGCACAAGTGGATATGTTTACCATTCATGGTCGTACCCGTTCGGAAAGCTATTCAACACCATGTGATTTGCTTGGCATTCAAAAAGGGATTGAAGTGGGAACAAATCATTCTTCTCGCCTTGTCAAAGTAGGAAATGGTGACGTCTTTTCATATGAATATGCTGAAAAAATGCGACTTGAAACAGGATGCGACGCGGTCATGGTCAGTCGGGGAGCCTTGGGTAATCCTTGGATATTTAAAGAAATAATTGAGGGAAAGTCCTTTAATCCTACTTTTGAAGAGTGGCTCGATGTGGTTATGAGGCACTTATCGTACCAAGAAGAGCACTACGGTAAAAATAAATTGTCTGCTATTTTAGCTCGTAAACATTTGCTTTGGTACACAAAAGGTTTTCCTTCCAGCAAAAGTGTTCGTGACACGTTAAATCGCGTAGAGGATTTGGCACAGGCGCGAGAAATATTATTAGAATATGCTAAAAATGTGGCAAAGGAATATGTTCGTTATACAAGCTCAGGCAGTGAATTAAGTTCTCAATATGATCCCAAATTTGAAATGGATCGAACGTTAGATCGTGGGGTTGGTGATGAGGGAATGGAGTCCTAAACTCATCCCCTTGTCTTTTTGTAAGATTCGTTTAACTTCTAAATTGTGCGTAGGTATTTATAATTGCGCAATTACTTTCAGAAGAAAAGGATTCCAAAATGAACTTCAATGGATTTCAAAATAGCAATGGCAATTGGATGGAAAATGCGAGTAAAAACGCACATGTACAAGCATCCGCAAGCAAAACAATAGCGGGTGTTTATGGCTGGATGTCATTTGGCGTTTTAATCAGCGCACTTATGGGTCTGGTTTTGGTGCAAACTCAAATCATTCAAGCCTTAGGTAATTTTTATTATGGCGTCATCATAGCTCAATTAGGTGTTGTTCTTGTTATGAGCTTTGCAGCAGAAAAAATGAGTGCGGCTGCTTTAAAGGGAATGTTTTTATTTTATGCTGTATTAACGGGTTTTACCTTTGCTATTCTTATGTTAATTTATCCAATTGGTAATTTTATAGCACTTTTTGCTATGGCGGCCATGGGCTTTGCTGCTCTGGCGGTTTTTGGTGCTGTAACTAAAAAGAATTTAGGATTTATGAGAACCTTTTTAATTATGGGTGTTTTCATGATTCTAGGCGCAAATATTGTTAATATTTTTATACATAGCCCTATTTTAAGATCATTTACAGGTTGGGCAGGAATTTTGGTATTTTCTGGTTTAACTGCTTATGATTCTCAACGTATTCGTGAAGGTGCTTATGAACTTGCACTTCATGATGCAGGTGATACCCAAGCCATTAGAAAATTCATGATTTTTGGTGCTCTTACTATGTACTTGAACTTTATTAACTTATTCATCAGCTTGTTAAAAGTTTTTGGTGGAAATAGAGATTAATCTTCTTTACCGCGTTACAAAAAAAATAGTATTTTTATAAATACTATTTTTTTTGTTTCTTTCTTGGATTTTCTTAATTTTTTCTATATTTTTAGTCTTTTTTTTTAGGCTTCATGTAGATAAAAATAAATTTCTATTTATAAAATGAAGGGACTTGAATTTGATTAAAAAACTTCAGGAATCAAATAAAATATTAAATTATATCATAATTTTTCTTTCAGTTTATTTGATTACGCATTTCATCATTTGGCAAATTGCGGCTTCTTTTAATCAATCTGCGTTTTTTACAATTTTAAATAATTGGGACGCAGGGATTTATAATTCTATTTCAAAAACCTTTTATGATAAAGAAAAAATATTATTAAATAATCCAAATGAAAATTGGTTAAATTTATATGCATTTTATCCATTGTGGCCAGGAATTATATTAATATTTCAGAAAATTTTAAATTTATCAGTTGCCAATCCCTATTCTCTTATAGGAGCTGTAGTCGCAATTTTATTGTTTTTATCATTTGTTATTGTTGCTTTTAGATCAAAAAATTTACCTAGCGAAATGCGTCCACAAACGAACTTAGGATGGTTTTTTTTGATATTTTCTCCTGCTAGTTTCGTTTTTCATACAAACCATACGGAAGCTCTTTTTTTAATATTATCTTGGTTTGCGTTTTTTGGAATTGTTAGAGAAAAGTATTTTCTTTCTGCTTTTTTAGCTGGTTTGTGCGCCTTAATTAAAAATCAGGGAGTTGTTTTATCCATTATCATTGCCTTGATGGCAGCAAATAAAAAAGGAAAAAACATAAAAGAAAAAATAATTCAATTTATTTATTCAGGTTTGATAAGCGGTTTTATGTTTATGATTTGGCCTTTATTTCAATATGTAAAAACAGATAATCCGTTTACTTTTTTGGCTGTGCAAGAAAATTGGCAACATGCTAAAGGTATTTTAGACTATTTTTATACATGGATTTATAATTTTAGATATGTCGTGCAACTTATTAATGGGACGCGTTCGTTTAGGGCGATATTGTTTTATATTGGAATAGCTGTCGCTGTTTATTTAGTTTTTTATAAAAAAAATCATAAAAATAATTTGAATGACAATATAAATTACACTTTTTATTTTGGGTTATATATATTTGTATGCTCTGCATTAATTCCCATGCAAGGATTTTTAGAGAATACATTTCGGTATCATTTGATTTTATTTCCTTTGTGGTTTGTTTTAGGGGATTTTGTTTCAAATTTTTTAAAATCAATGAAATCAAAAATTGCATCAAAATTTTTAAAAATTTTAATTATAACTTCTATTTTATTACTTAATTTTTGGGTGACCTATTTATTTGGAAGAAATATTTGGGCTTATTAAAAAGAAAATATTTTTTGTAATTACTGAACAATAATCCAATTGATTCTTTTAATAACGCCGACATTTTCTTTTTCTCGCCATGCAGCTTTGCAATTTAATTCTTTAGCAGCATTGACAGCCACTTGATCAATTTTATAGCCTGTTCCTTTTATTAATTTCGAATCAACAACTTTGCCAAGACTGTTAATATGAACTTCAATAATAACCGATCCGCTTGTTACGCCCGCATTGATGGCATCTTCAGTTAAATTGATTTCAGGTAGAGTGCATTGCGCTGTTTTATCCACTGTTGCTTCAGAAGAGAAAAACTCTTTACTTTCATTTGGTGATTGTCCTGTAGGGGTGGGATTGGGGAGAGATTTTTGATCGGGTTTCATTGGTTTATTATCGCTTGGAATTTCCTTTTGAATACTTTGTTTTTGCGAGTGCGACTTTACAATTTCTTCTTTAGGTAACTTTTTATCTTGGTGTTTTAATGGTGTTTGTTTATTTGAAGTTGTTCCTTTTGCAGAGAGTTGAATGGTATTGGTAGCAACTGTGATTTTTATGAATTCGGGAGTTCCTGGTTTAACTAAGGATAAGCCTAGAATAAGCATAGCATGGAAAATAATACTATATAACAATATGATTAATGAGCTTTGGTCTTTATTTTTTTTGTTAATATCAAAAAAATATTCCATGCTTTCTCCAGCATTTGTCTGTGGAAAATTTTATTATGCCGCATTTTATCGGCAATAGCTTCAGCGATTTTCAATTCTCTGGAAATACTTTGACAACTTAATAATATGTCACATCCTGCATTGAGGGCATCGATACAAGCCTTTTTAAGGTAACTATCCTCTTCTGATTGAGAGACGGGTGATTCTTCTGTTATTGAAGATTCTACATTTCGTTTTGATTTGTAATGTTCTGCTAAGGCATTCATGCGCAGATCATCGCTTATAATAAGGCCTTGAAATTTAAGTTCATTACGTAAATATTTTGTTAAAATTGTTTTACTCAGTGTCGCAGGATTATTTTTATCGAGACTGGGAATAATGACGTGTGCCGTTATAATAAAAGGGACATTGTGATGAATTAAATTTTGAAATGGAACCCACTCTCTTTTTTTTAATTGTTCTAAAGAAACATCACTGATGCTTAACTCTTTATGTGAATCGGTTTTTGTATTTCCATGACCTGGAAAATGCTTAGCACAGGAATAAATTTTTTCTTTTAATAAAATATCATTTACAAATAAAGAAAAAAGAGAAACAGTTTCAGCATCCCTACCAAAGCAACGATCTCCTATGACAGGGTTGCTTGGTTCCGATAAAATATCAGCTACAGGGCTAAGTAAACAATTAATTCCCAAACTTTTTGCAACAAATATTTGATGTAAAAGTTGCCCTTCTAATCCTTGAAAATCGTTTTGATCTACAAACTCTAAAGCAGGTTTTCCACGGATAAAAGGAGGAGGTAATCTGGAAACACGACCTCCTTCTTCATCGATGGAAGTAATAAAAGGCATTGAAAAAGATGATTTTTTTTGGCTACAATTCTTTTTTATTTTTTTAATAAGGGAGCGTGATTGTGCTAAATTTTGCATATTTCTTTTAAATAAAATACATCCCGATGGTTTGATTTTATTTAATAATTTGATTTCTTCAAGAGTTAATTCTCCACTTGAAAAAGACGGCCATAAAAAAAATCCGGCTTGTTCTAATATAGGTAAAGAATAAAAATATTTTTCAAATTTTTTAGGAATTATTTGTCGCGATAAAGAACTCACGTTACTATCCTCCAGATAAAGTATCAGCTCGATCTCTTAACATAAAGGAGCCTGAAAATGAATAATTTTATCCTTGCAATAGATGAAGGTACAACTGGAATTCAAGCATCTTTTTTTAGTATGAATGATTTTTCAATGTATGGAAATAATAAAATTGAATTTCCACAAATTTATCCGCGCTCGGGTCTGGTAGAACATAATCCTAACGATATTTGGGAGACGACTTTAGCTGCTATTAAAAATGCCATTGAATTAACTCAAAAATCAAATCATGAATTTAGTATAAATCGTATTTCAGCAATTGGAATCACAAATCAGAGAGAAACATGTCTTGCTTGGAATAAAAATACCGGAGAAATTGCTGGCAATGCTATTGTTTGGCAAGATCGCAGAACGGCAGAATTTTGTGATTCCTTAAAGAATAATGAAATAATGCGTAAAATGATTTTACGCAAAACAGGACTTGTTTGTGATCCTTATTTTAGTGCTTCAAAAATGCGTTGGATGATCGAGCAGTACCCTAAAGCAAAACAATGGGCCGTAGCAGGAGAGTTGGCACTGGGAACTGTGGATTGTTACGTTACCTGGAAACTTACGGGTGGTCAGTCTTTTGTGACAGATCATACCAATGCGTGCAGAACCATGTTGTACAATTTACATTTAGGTCAATATGATCCTGAATTATTAGAAGTCTTTTCAATACCTACTCATACTCTTCCTGAAATAAAACCAAGCATGGGTCGCTTTGGTATCACAAAAAATATTTCGTGTTTGCCAGATGGAATACCCATTACGGGGATTTTAGGAGATCAGCAAGCGGCTCTCTTTGGACAAAATTGTGTGAATCCAGGTGAAGCAAAAATAACCTTTGGAACAGGCGCTTTTTTATTAATGAATACGGGCGAAAATATTGTGGAAGCAGACAATGGTTTATTAGCGACCGTAGCTTATAGCACATCACAAAAGCGTGTATTTGCGTTAGAAGGCTCCGCTTTTGTGGCAGGAGCAGCGGTACAATTTTTACGAGATAATTTTGGTTGGGTAAAAAACTCTGCTGAAAGTGCGGAATTAGCAATGAGTTATCCTAGGGATGAAGAGGTTTTATTTGTGCCCTCTCTAGCGGGTTTGGGGGCGCCTTATTGGAATCCTCAAGCCAAAGGAGTTCTTTTTGGAATGACAAGAGGAACACAAAAATCACAAATTATTCGCGCTGTATTAGAAAGTATTGCCATGCAAAATGTACAATTGTTACGTTTAATGGAGAAAATAAGTAAACAAAAAATTGTGCGTGTAGGAGTCGATGGGGGTGCCTCGCGTAATGATTTTCTTATGCAAATTCAATCAGATATTTTGCAAACAACACTTGTCCGCCCGACAAATATTGAAACTACTTCCTTAGGGGCTGCAAGAGCGGCATATGTTGGTATTCTTGAAGAGGATGTGGGTTTTATCAAATCAGAAATTGGCAAAGAGTTTGAACCTCATATGCCCGAAGCACTAGCTAATGCGAATTTATACCGCTGGCTAAAAGCGGTTGACTGCATTAATAACTTTTATTCCAGTGATAAATAATAAAATATTTTATAAAATTCTATTTAAGGAGGACTGAGTGGAACTGAAAATGTTATTGTTGCTGGATTTGAGGGCGATTTATCTGAAGCATTATAACCTTCTGTATCAGTAATATAAGAATTTATGACATAACTTCCATTAGCAGTTATTGCTAAAGGATAAGTCAATATATTTGAAATATCGCGTTTACATATAGGATAAGGTGGTGAGGGTACAGGACCTGTATAATTATAAACTTGGCAATAAAAAATAAGTTTTCTACTGTTGATAAGATCATATTGTTGTGCGGATGAGTTATTAGGATAAAGATTCATTTTTCCCGAGCTATAATCTGGATAATTCAATGTATAATTTGAAAAGTCTGGGAAACGAGGATTTTTATGAAGAGTATCTCTTCTGTAAGCAATTGTATTTCCATCTCCTAAAAAACTATCTGATTGATCATTCATTGAAGCCAAAGTTCCATCAGACATATTCATTTTATAAAATTGAGCATTTGTCGCTCCCCTTGGGAGAGTCGGTAAAAATTTTTGCACAGTTCCATCGCTCAATGTAACAATAAATCCAAATAATTTTGAACTATTGTAAATCGGGATGTCTTGAGCTAGACGACCCTGCGAATCTGTATATGAACTAAATGGGGTATTTGTACAGGGATCCAATAAGGGAGAACCGCTTATAGGGTCAAAAAAAGTAACATTGGCATTAACTGCGGGCAATCCCGACGGTGTGTAAATGATAAATCCAAAATGATCGAAATTAATGACTGAAAAGGGATTTGGAAAATTTATATTTATTGAATTTGTATTGTCATCAATGCTAAAATTTCCATTAAATTCAGTATAGAGGGCGGACTGGTCTTCGTTGTTATCTGAATCATTTGAAGATTTGCATGCAGAAGAACTTGAAGAGTTATAACCTTGAGCTAAAAATCCCACTTTAATTGTTACTGTTCCATTTGGGATTTGAATACTATTTGCACCTGTTTGCAGTGTTCCTTGGTAATTATAACCACTGCTATTTGTAATTTGTATAGGGATTTGAATTTTTGTAAATCCCGCATAGCTAGAATATTTTGCACCATTAAAAGTAGGTTCATTTACAGAAAAAGATGCTTGTTGAGTTGAAATTCTTCTGCATGAAAGCAATAATATACAAAATATTAAAATTATTATTTTAAAAATAAAGTGTTTTATTTTATACACTATATTCCTTCCTGACTTTAAAAATAATTAAAATTTTAAAGCACTATAATTTTTGTTTCGGAATATAAAGTATCTTATTTGAATTTATTTTTTGATTTTAGATTAATTTTTATTTATTTTTTGATAATAAAGAGTGAATAAATTAGAAATAATAAATTTTTATTCATCGATAATGTGTAAAATATATCTTTTATTTTGTTTTGCAGCACCACAATTTAAAATGGTTCGAATGGCATCGGCTGTACGCCCGCTTTTACCAATAATTTTGCCAACATCTTCTTTAGCTACTTTAAGCTCAATAACATTAGTTTGAGCTCCATTTATTTCGTTAATTTCGACTTTGTCAGCGTTGTCTACAAGCGATTTTGCGACATATTCAATTAATTCCCGCATGGAAGATGCAGAGGAGGTGGACATAAGGGAAAACTCCTTCCTGAATGTAACAGTTACCACAACAAGATATCGCGTTCGGCTGGTGTTCGGTTGATTGCCGTGTCAGCTTTAGTAACTAAATTAAATTATTATTTCAACAAAATGGAGGCAACCTCAAGTTCTCTCCCCAGCTAACGATACCTTAACTGTAGCATGGAGGTATAAATTTGGCGGCCGGACAGTTTGAACTTAAAAATGGGAATCTGTTTGTTCTCGCAGAAGCGGCGGGAGGGGTCTATAATGGCAGCCAATTAAGATTAATTTGTGACGTTGCTGATGATGTCTCGGTGTTTTTGAAGGTAACTGAAGACCAGCGTATCGGTTTTATGGTTCCTAAGGACAAACTTCTGGAGCTTCATGCAAAGTTATCTAAGGCTGGAATATTATTAAAACATTATAGAAATCACTCCATTCTTTCTCCTAAAGCTTGTCTGGGAGAGTTATGTCCTAAATGTGAACAAGATGCCCTTGGAGATGCAATTGAAATCTCACCTATATTAAACGAAAAATTTAAAGATTCTTTTACTGCTTTGACAATTGGAATGAACGGCTGTGCCGTAGCCTGTGTCGCTTCTGCCACAGATGATATTCATATTGTAGGTGATTCAAAAGGCTACAATATGTCCATTGGAGGCCGGGTTTCTGGTGAACCAAAACTCTCAGAGCCTGTTATTGAGGCTATTCCTAGGGCAAAAATAGGCCAAGCAATTGCAAATGTTCTCGATACTTATTCTCAAAATAAACAAGGTGCTGAAAACTTATCAGAAGTTGTTTCTCGTTTAGGTATTGCTGCTTTTAAAGATGCTATTGAAAAAGGAGCTCTTGCGGATTCTGTAGAAGCAGCAGCAGAAGAAGAAGTTCTATTAGAAGCTGATGCTCCTCCCTCAGCTGAGGAAGCAGCGCCCGCCGAAGCGGCAGCAGAAGAAGTTCCATTAGAAGCTGATGCTCCTCCTGCTGAGGAAGCAGCGCCCGCCGAAGCGGCAGCAGAAGAAGTTCCATTAGAAGCTGATGCTCCTCCTGCTGAGGAAGCAGCGCCCGCCGAAGCGGCAGCAGAAGAAGTTCCATTAGAAGCTGATGCTCCTCCCTCAGCTGAGGAAGCAGCGCCCGCCGAAGCGGATGCAGAAGAAGAAGTTCCATTAGAAGCTGATGCAGCAGCAGAAGAAGTTCCATTAGAAGCCGATGCTCCTCCCTCAGCTGATGAAGGTGTTGCAACCGAATCTGTTATTGAGGAATCTACCGAAGAAGCTCCTCAAACTGAAAATGCAACAGCACCTGAGGAAGAAGATGCTGCTGCAGTTCCTATTCAAGAAGAAAGTTTGGAAGTTTCTAGTGATTCTGCGTCGGAATCTTCCGATGAAGACATTGCAGCCGAGCCTGTGGACGAAACTCCCTTAGATGCAAGTTCAGCAGAGCCTGTTCCTCCTTCCGAATCAGCTGAAAGCGCTGCAGAAGCAGAAGCAGTTCCCGAGGTGGATGCATCTACAAGTGAGACGCCTCCAGAAGCGGACGCACCTGTGGCCGATGCGGAAGAAGCTTCGGTTGCAGATGTGAAAGAGGAAGAGGCGCCCTTGGAAGTGGCGGGAACAGAAGAGGTTCCTGCGATTGAGGCATCTGAAAATGCTTCAGAAGATGTAGCTCCCCTGGAGATGGCCGGAGCTGCTGAAGTCCCTAAAGGGGAGGAGTCTATGTCAGAACAAGAAAAACCCGCAGAAGAAGTTCCTGTTGAAGGCGCTTCTGCTGAAATGAAAGATCTTGAAATTGTTGATGATACTTCGGATTCAGGTGCTGCTCCGGCGGCTCAAGAAGATCATCCTGCACCAGAGCCCATTGATCATGGCATGGGAGAGGATGTTTCTTTGCAAAATGCCGCTCCACAAAGTGAGGGGGGCGGAGGAAGTGAAAGTATTGGTGAAGATGCTTCCATAGGTCTCGATGAAGATGCAGATCCCTCTCACATACCGACGACAAGCAATAAAACCTCCATACAAGTTCGTGGTGATTATGTCACAGTTGTCTTATCTGATGGTTCTGATTTTAGAATTCCATATAAGCACATTGAAGAAGGTAAAGTTATTGAAATGCAAGTAGAAGACGAAGTCTTTATAATAGAAAATGTAGCAGGAAAATTACAGGTTAAGTACGGCGATTTTGAAATGCATGTCCCTCTGACTCACGGAACTTTGGAAGATGAGGAAAATGACGCGGCAGCCGCTTAGATTTTGCCATACATTCCGCGATTTCATGAATTTGCGGAACTAAATTAGAATCTTCTTGAGTCCATATTAAGCGATCGGGAAAATGCTTTTTATACCATTTTATTTTTATTTCTGTTTTTAAAGCATAATTCTCATCACTGAGCATGCCAAAATGTTCCCAATAAAATTCTTTGTTACCTAAATAAATTGTAAAATCGGGATAATAAGTCTTTTCACCTGCAGATAAAGGTTGTTCATATTTAAAATTAATTTTCTTTTCGTATAATTTTTCTGCGATAAATACTTCACTTTTACTGCGTACTTTTAAACCAAAAGAAGTCATAATTTGTGGTGTACCATAGGGTGAAGTTCTTTTGGGAGAGTTTACTGTGATTGTTTTTGCTTGAGAATTATTTTTTTGATTTTTGTCATTTAAATTTGAATATCTTTTTTTTGTTGATATGAAAAAATTTTTTGAAGTAATAAAACAAATATTTAAAATAATTATTAATTTTGTGATTATGTGTGAAGTAAAAATAATAAATACTATAAAAAATAGATCAGAAAAAATATTTAATTTTTCTTTTGTTTGAACCAAATATGATGTTATTATTGATAAATTTAAAATAATATTAATAATTTTGATATTTAATTTTTCATTTCTTAAAGAATAGAAAAATATAAATAAAAATACTATTGTATTTAATGTAAATATTTCTAAAATAAAATAAACTGAAATATTTGATAAATACTCTTGCAAATAACGAGGTAACATCCGTGTTTCCTAGTTGATTAAGAAAATTTAAAAGCATTAAGATTTAAATTTTCTTTTTGTAAGGTCTAACGAAACAGAGTCCCGTAAAGATGCATAATGCTATGGCTGCTGCAACATCGCTTGGCCAATGTGCCATGGCGAAAATTCGAGAAAATCCAACGAAACAAGCAAGAGGAAGAGCGATTAAGGCGTATTTCCATCCGTAGCGGATGGCTAAAAAAACAGCTCCTGAAAAGGCTCCCGAAGTATGGCCGCTGGGGAAGCTCATGCCGCCTCCTCGGGGACGGATGTCATTGATTCCAAAAACATCGCTCAGACCCATTTTGAAAGACCAGGTGATTCCTAAAATACAAAGCAAATGTTTGAGCATTTGCTTTGTACCTTCTGCATCTTTTTTCCATAAAATGGGGACTAAAACATACATGGGAATGGCAATTTGAATAATGGAGCCTATGATTTCGACCCAAATATGAAAGGGTTCTTTAATATTAATAATTATGTTTATGATAAAAACAATTGCGAGACAAACAAAATACAGAATATTAGTGTTTTGTTTCGTTATATATAAACTTAAATTATTAAACCACTTTAATACTGAGGTCATATTCTTACCTTAAATGTAATTGGTTAAGTACAAACGTAACAATTTTTTCAGGAACAAATCCAAAATGTTTTGCAAGTTCTCCGGCGGGAGCAGATGCTCCAAAGGATTTGATTCCAAAAATAGCTCCACTGCGACCCACAATTTCACCCCAGCTTTGAGGTGAGCCTGCTTCGATGGCAAATAAAGGCAGTTCTTTAGGTAAGAAATGATTTAAAGTCACAGGATGTTCGACCAAAAGTTGCGGCGATGGTGAACTTACAACTCGCACATTTAGTGTGATGTTATCGACTTGAGTCGTTGTAAAACTTTTACTTTCTAATTGCTGAGCTGCTTGAAGAGCTAAGGAAACTTCACTTCCTGCGGCAATTAAAACAATTTTTTGAGCTTTATCGTTGCTGTTTGAAAAATCTTTTAGTATGTAAGCGCCCTTTATAAATCCATCTTGAACCTGTTCCAGCGAACGAGGTGTTGCTGAATTTGTATCGAGATCTTCTAAATCTTGCCTTGTAAGCAGCAAGGCGCTAGGTTTGTTTTTACACTGAACGGATTTTTCCCAAGCGACAAAGGTTTCAAGAGCATCGGCGGGACGGTATACGTTGAGATCGGGAATGGCTCTCAGCGATGCGGCGTGTTCAATAGGTTGGTGTGTGGGGCCATCTTCGCCTACAGCATAGCTGTCATGAGTTAAAATAAATAAGGTTGGAATTTTCATAAGAGCGGCGAGTCTGATGGCAGGTCGCATATAATCTGAGAAAACAGCGAAAGTTGCGCAATAAGCCTGGAGTCCGCCGTGTAATGTGATGCCGTTGCAAATAGCGGCCATGCCATGTTCGCGCACGCCAAAATGGATATTACGTCCTGAAAAGTCTTTTGCATTTACGAAACTGGAGAAAGGTAACGTGGTTAAGTTACTTCCTGCTAAATCAGCTGAGCCACCCACTAATTTGGGATTATTTAACGCAAGTTCACAAAGTGCTTTTCCGCTTGCTATGCGCGTTGCCATTTTACCCTTTGCGATTTTCCAAGATTCAGGGTTTAAATGAATCACTTCGTTATTATTAAAATGCTGATTCCATAAATTTAATTTTTCAGGATTTTTGCTTTCCCAATGGGCTTTTGTTTCGTTAAATTGATTGAGCCAATTTTTAGATTTTTCAGAACGGAATGAAATGATTTTTGCTGCAGAAGCAATGCAATAATCAGGAATATAAAAAGGCTCTGTATTGTCAATTCCTAAATGCTTTTTAGCGTCGATTACGTCATCAGCGCTCATAGGATTGCCATGAATTTTTGGCTTTCCTTCCCATTTTGGAGAACCTTTTCCAGGAATACCTTTACATATAATTAATGTTGGTCCCGTTTCTCCGTTGGGAAAATTAGAATTTTCATAAGCTTTATCCATTGCTTTTGCTAAAGAAACAAAATCATTGCCATCTGCTTGTAAAATATTCCATCCATAGGATTCGTATCTTTTACCCACATTTTCAGTAAATGAAATATCTATAATTCCGTCAATTGTTATATTGTTCGCATCATAAAGTACGATTAATTTATTGAGTTTTAAATGGCCTGCAAAGCTAGAAGCTTCCGAACTTACGCCTTCCATTAAGCAGCCATCACCTGCAATCACATATGTTCTGTGATCGATCAATTCATGCTGTGGTTCGTTGAATTTAGCAGCGAGCATTCTTTCGGCAAGAGCCATTCCTACGGCATGTGAAATTCCTTGTCCTAGAGGACCCGTGGTGCATTCTACGCCTTCGGTGTGACCGTATTCGGGATGTCCCGCTGTTTTGCTGCCTAGTTGTCTAAATTGAATAATTTCTTCTTTTGATAAATTGTAGCCGGCAAGATGCAACAAAGAATATTGCAGCATACTTCCATGACCCGCTGAGAGAATAAATCTGTCGCGATCGATCCATTGGGGATTTGTGGGTGAATGATTCATTGTTACAAAATAAAGGAGGGCGCCCATTTCAGCGCCCCCCAAAGGCAATCCAACATGACCTGATTTTGCCTTTAACACAGCATCCATACCTAGAATGCGGACGGCAAGGGCTATATTTTCTAAATCTTTTTTATGGTCAGAAACAAATTTCAAAAACATAAGCGGAGATCTCCTGCATGGGTTCTTGTCTCTAAATCGACCTCAAACTACATTCAGATGTTTGCTTTTTCAATATGAACTCCCGTCTTTTTTACGAAAGATATTTTACTTTGCGTTACTTTTTTCTAAGTCGCCTTTTTTAGGCATTGAAGAAAAAATCATTTTTTGAACATCAAATGCGATGGCTTCAGAATAGGCTTTTACTGTATTGTCGATAGCTTCTTGGTAGCGGAGGCCGTGAAGATCGGGAGTCCACTGTGTGTACTTAGTGGTGTTGCCGTCGGTATCACCAATTTCATTAAACACAATAGAGGGGATATTGTTTGCGCTATACAGTTTAGCCCACATGGTTTGACCTGTGTTTAAATCGATGGCTTTTGCTTCAACGTTGAGATCTATTTTTTCCTGGGAAGGGGAAATTGAGGGTTGGTTGAAGGAAGTGGGGAATGTTGTCGGCGTGTCTGCGGTGTTAGTCAGTTCGGGGTGAATTGATGTGCACAAATAAGAACCACTGGCAACAGAGGGGGTGGATGGGTTTTTGCAGGAATCAACAGCCACAATGCTCTGATTTCTATCAAGAATTTTTACTTGTAAAGCCCATCTGGCGTTTTCTAAGGTGGTTAATTGCATATCGCTGCGCAAAGCTATTTTTTGTCTGATAGCAAATGATAAACGGCTGGAATTTCCAGCATATACCGATGCATCTTTGGTTGAAGGAAAATAAACCTTAGAAAACTCTTCGGGGATATGGTTTTGCATATTGCTAAAGCCTATAACACAACTATTTGAAATTAAGGCGATTGTTGTAAAAATTAAAATATTTATTTTCATTATTGTTACTTTTAAAGTTAATTATATATATCATTCTTAAATAATTATATATTTTTATTTTCTATCCCCAAAAGTTTTACCAGCTCACCTTCTTTATGGAGTTTATTTGTGTCATCAAAGCCACCTACGAATTTATCATTGATAAAGATCATAGGAACTGTGCGCCAGCCGTTGTTTTCCATGGAAAGTTTTGCTCTTAAGTCAGGTTTGTCGTCTAAATTTATTTCATCGTAATCAACATGAAGACTTTTAAAAAGATTTTTTGCAGCATTGCAGTAGGGGCAAATTGTTGTTGTATATATTAAAACTTTAGCCAAAACGAGACTCCTTTTTTAATGAAGAATACACGCACATCAATAATGTGTGTTTTCTTTGATTAGAGTAATACTAAGTACAAATATTGTCATCTTTTCTTGGTAATAAGCTAAATTATTTTTTGAGCTTGTGTATTTTTTTTTCAGTTGTATTATCAGGTTTTAAATTAAGCCCTTTGGAGGGTGCGTCTTTGTTTATTTAAGCAGATGGGGATAGTATCATGCATGTAATTTGGAAAAGGCCTGATGGATTTCAAAATGCCTTACCCGACGATTTTCGCAGAATTGCTCTCAGTAATGGGGCGCATCTTTGGTTACATCGTCATGAACTCGATTGGTATCCTTTTCAGGTGAGTGGTGATTGGGAGGGGCAGGAACAAACCAAACGCTTGAATAGACTTGTAAATTTGCTAGACGCCCCATTGGTTTCTTGGAAGTCTTATTTGGAACAATTGTCTGACGATGATCTCAATATTCAAGAAGATCAGTCCTTTCCTGCTGTTGCGCAATCATTAAGCGAGTGGGTAAATACTTTGGAACGTTATGCCAAAGGTCATACATGGGAAGTGGAAATTGTCCGTTGTGCCCTTCATGATGTGCTTGAAAAATTAAAACAATTTATTTAGTAGCGGATATCGCCTTTCATTTTTGCATAAACTTGCTTTAATGTTGATTCTTCTTTTAATACACCTTTAATATAAACAATTGTTTCTCCATAATAGGGAGATAAATAAAATTCTTTAATTTCTTCTACATTCATGATTTTAAAAATCTCATTTTGATTAAAATGATCCATGCTTCCTAATATAATAAATTTACATTCTGCAAATTTAAAAATTTCATCACGCCAAGTATAAAATGAAGAATTATTAAAATCAAAATTATATACCTTAGGTTGATTTTTAAAGTGAAAGGCTATTTGTGATGTCCAGTACCATTTTAACGATGCAATTCTATATTGATTTTGACAGTTTTCAATGGAATTGACTTGCTGATAGGGTGCACTCACTATTTTTATATTTTGTTGTTTTTCAAGATCCTCTTGTAAATTTTGCCAAACAAATGCCTGAAATAAAGGGTCAGCATTGCCTATAATTTTTGTAAAAGTGTTCACAATAATTTGGTTTGTTAAAGGAATACTTAAAAAAGAAGGTATTAAAATACAGATTCCAATTGATGTAAAAGTAAGTTTTTTCCAAATTTTTCTATATTTACCTGTGAATGGTTTCCATGTTACACAAAATGCGGGAATTAATAAAAGAAATCCTGGCATTGCCCAATGAGGCAAAGCTTGTTTTCCAAGTGAAGAAAATAAAATTATAAAAAATAAAATAAAAAAAGGTAAAATGCATATAGTATGAATAGATTTTAAAGAGGATTTTTTTTGAATACCTTTAAAGGCAAAGTAAAAGAGTGGAATAAAAAACCAAGGTAATAAATAAAACATTGAGCCAAATAAATAGCGTAAAAATGGTTTTATTTGAAATGAAAAACCAGAAAAGCCATGTTGACTTTGAAAGTGAAATGAAGCGAAATTATTTAAGTAATTCCAAATAAAAACGGGACTTGAAATAATGAATGCCGAAATGACTGTGGTAATCCAAAATGGAATATCTTTAATAGATTTTTCGAAGCTTCTTAATAAAATCGTTCCTATAAAAAAACCAATAGCTATAGGAAGAGCATGATATTTTGAAAGAGCAGAGATGCCTAGAAATATTCCAAAAAATAAACCATATTTTATGTTAAGCGCATTATGATTTTTTATGATATTTTCATGTAACGCTTTAAGTAAAAAATATAATGCACCTGCAATTCCAAATAATAATGATCCATCTGGTAATAAAATAATTCCTTCTAAATTAAATACGGGAGCAAGTTGTGTTAAAATGAGTATGGCAATAACGGTTTCGTTTGAAAATTGTTGGTGGGTTATTTCAGCAATTTTCTTTGAACTGAGTATTATAAAAATTGTTGTTCCAATATGAATAAAGGGCAGTAAAAACCGAGCACCGAAGGATCCTGAAAATAATATGCTTCCTACATATGAAATCCATGCCACAAAAGGAGGCGCGTCAACGTAACTTAATTGAAGATGCCTTGACCAATCCCAATAATAAACTTCATCATTTGCCATGGGAAAATTGATGCACCAAAATAAACGGAGCAATAGAAAAAAGAAAAGAGTTGACCATAGCCAATGAGTTTTCCATTGAAATGATTGACTCAATTTGGTGTGGAAGGGCGAATACTTTTGAAGCTTTGTTTTAGTCACTCTCGATCCTTAGATTTTTTTATGAACATTTTTTTATATTAATTTAATTCTCAATTTTTTTAAACTGAGAGTTGATTTTTATAATTTTATAGCGAGTTTGTAAATTCTCCTTTCTGATTTTATAGGAAAGCTTTTATTTATAGCAATTTTAATTATAACTTTTTAATTGCCTAATTTTACATAGATATTTGAATTTTGAAACAAGTCGTGTATTGTAAATCTAAGTCATTTCAACTTATGCTATTATATTAAAAAATGGGTTAAATTTTATGCAAAAAAGTTTTTTGCTTATTTTTATTTTTTTATTTAGTCATTTTAGATCTTTTTCTCAAAATACCCAACAGGATAAAGTTCAGACTGTAGATGGCATAGCCTTGGAAGGGATGGTGAAGGCACTAGGTAGCTCAGCACCTATTCCAGATGCCCTTGTTATAGATTTGGGCAATAAAGAAAATAATACGCAGACAAATAAAAAAGGATATTTTTCTTTTAAGGTAACAAAAAGCTCTAAAGGGATTTTGATTCGTGCTGATAATTATCAAGATTTAAATATTAATATTGAAAATGGAAAATTAACTCTGAGTTCGCCCTTTTCAATGGAACCTTCTGCAGATTATAATACCTATGGGATTATCCGTGCAAAACAAAAAGATGAAATTTCACAAAATTCTTTTCAGCAAGAAGAATTATCCCATTTGCCAGGTACAGGTGGTGATGCCGTCAAAGCATTGCAAACACTGCCATCGGTGTTACCCGCAAATGTAGGAAGTGCTGATGTCGTTGTGCGCGGAGGATTGCCTGGAGATAATTCCTATTTTTATGACGATTTGCTTCTACCCATTATTTTTCACTTTGGGGGTGCAGAAACAATTATCCCTCCTCGGATGATTGAGTCTATGGATTTTTATCCCGGTGCTTTTAGTGCGAGGTATTCTGATACCATTGGAGGCGTCATTCAATTAAGAAGTCCGGGAAATATTCCTTCTAGATTTTCCGGTGAATTTGAACTGGGATTAGTTCAATCAGGAGTTTATTTAGAGGGAAATGCTTTTTCTAGTCATGAGAATAATGCTAAATTAACAGATGCTTCTACCTCTACCGAGGTAAATACAACTCATAATAATAACGTAACAAATACAACTCATAATACTGTAGCTAATGAAAAAGAAAATGATGGTATCGGTTATCGGGTTGGATTTCGCCGCACTTATTTAGAATTATACAAGCCATTAATTCAGAAGTTATCTAATAATACAAGTGTTTTTACAGTGCCCCAAGCAACAGACTATCAAATTATTTTAAATGGAAATCACTCTAATGGCACTTGGCAAGCGTATTTATTAGGGGCTGTTGATAGCGCTTCATTATCAGCTCCTATTGGAAATAGCACCACGTCTTCAGGTCAAAATTCGTTTAGCTTTTATAATGCTATGGAATTGACAGGATTGCGTTATAGTCTAAATTTAAGCAATGGATATGGACTTCGTTTCGTTGTTGAACAACGTTACTTTATATGGCAACAAAATATATTAGGAGATGTTGTTGATGCGAAAAGCCAATTATATGGTATAGGTGTTATATTAGATAAAAAAGTAAACGAAGATTTGTCTTTTTCTGTAGGTGTGAGACCAAAATATGCCTATGATCAAGTAGGTTTTAATGTTGTGCAATATCCCAGTGGCGATCCCACTGTTTACTTTGATCCCGAATTGGCACCGCGTACCAATGACACGATTAAGGCATCAAAATATTATGCTGATTCTTTTATAGATATTAGTTATTCTCCTATTAAAAGTATAAAAATAAATCCCGGTATAAATGTTTTAAAAGGTCCCACTTCGACACAACAAGCCCTTGATCCTCGCATTGGTGTTCGTTTCGATTTTATGAAGGGGCAGACTTTAAAATTTGCTTGGGGTTATTATAGTCAACAACCAGCTGTGCAATTTACTATTCCTGTTTATGGTAATCCTAATTTAGAGCTAGAACGCAGTCAGCAATATGTATTAGGTCACGAATCTAAATTTTTAGAAAATTACAGCACAGATACTCAACTTTGGTATAAGACAAGTCAAAATTTAACAGGACCCGCTGTGAGTAATGCAAATAACAAATATGAGAATTCCATTCAGTCACGTGCACGAGGAGTGGAAGTTTTTATTAAGAAAAAAGCTTCTGATTTTTGGTTTGGTTGGGTCAGTTATGGTTACAGTATTGCGGAGCAAAGAGATCCGGGAAGTGGTATTTGGCGTTATTCGGCCTATGACAGAAGGCATTCCTTAAATATCGTTTACGGACAAAAAATCACCGGCCGCTGGAATGTAGGAACGCGCATTCAATATATTTCAGGATCTCCTTACAGTTCTGTCCCTGGTGGTACATATAATCAAAATACAGGTGCCTATGAACCAACAGCCGATGGCAATACTTATTTGATAAATAAAAATGATGCTCGCAATCCCTATTATATGGAAGTGGACTTTAGAACGGAATATGATTTTTATTTTTCCGATTGGAAGCTCACCACATATTTGGATATTTTAAATTTATTTAATAGAAGTAACGTTGCTTATACGACTTACAATCGAGATTATTCAAATACTGTTCAGGTTTATGGACTGCCTCTAATTCCTTCATTAGGGGTTATTGCAAAGTTTTAAATTCCTTTTTTTATTAAGGATGGTTATGTTTAATTTTAATATGAATAAGAATTTTTTGATACGCTCTTTGTTATTTATGGTATTTATAAATGGTTGTAGCGGAGCAGATAATAATTATTATCAAATTAACAAAGTGAGAGTGGTGGCGTCATTAGTTCAATCGGCAAATGTATTTTCTGGAACAGCATCACAACAATTTCCTATTAGAATTAATAATAGTGGATGCACCTCTGCACAGCAATTAAATATTGTTGTTATTTCTCCAACAAATGAAACTCCTTCTCTCACAATGAATAATATTATCTTATTTGCTTTAGGTAACAATTATTTGAGTGGGGGAGGAGGAGCACGTGGTGTTGCCGCAGGGACAACGGGGATAAGTTATACTCCTTCAACTTTTTTGCAACCTGCCGCTGTAAATCCAATAACGGCAGTCCAAACAACACCTTTTCGAATTACTGTCTTTAGATATGATGTGCAATGCATTGTAACAACAACAAATTTAATTAATAACTACATGGCAGGAGTTAGCGACTTCCCTGGCTTTCAAATGAATTATACGGTGTCTAGCGCAATTTCTAGCGATCAAGGTGAATATTCCTTTTATTTTTTACCTGATCCGACTGACTCATGGTGGTCTACTTCTAATACTCCTTCTTATATTTCTTCATCAAAATGGAGCCAAGTGCAAAAAGGCCTTGCTGTTACAAATAATCCTATACAAATTACGAGTGTGACTCCTTCATCAAGCACCATTTCGGGACGCTTTCAATCCACTATTACTGCAAATTTAAATTCACCTTCCATTCCTTCTCCTCGTGATTCTACAAATCCTATTTATGCCTATGGGCAACGTGTGCAATGGTACGTCAGTAGTGGAAATTTGAATTTAGATACGGCAAGCTCGACAACTTGGAATCCGAGTGTGTCCTCTGGGACAACGGTAGGAGGATTTGTTGTTGTCCGTGATTTATTGGGTGGTGTGGATTTTAAAATCTTAGGCCCTTTTACAGCACAATAATAAATGTTTTCTTAAAAATTATGACTTGTGAAAGCAAGATGCATTGAAAACAATCATTGAGGTGTTTGAAAAATGATTCAAAATTCTTTTTTTTCTACAGAGCAATTTAGGCATGTGTTTGATGTCGTTTCTATTGAAAATGCGTTGGTAGATCTTCTTGTCCGCGCGAATGATTCCGATTTAAAATCTTTTGGAATGACTAAAGGTGTAATGCAGCTTGTGGATGAAGAAACACAAAAAAATGTGCTTAGAAATCTTGGCAATGCCAAACCAGAGGTGGAATTAGGAGGCAGTGCATCCAATGCCATTCGAGGATTAGCTGTATTAGGAGCTAAAACAAGCTATAGCAGTACGGTTGGAAATGACGAATATGGTAAAGCTTTTGCGCAAAGAATGACCGAATTAGGCATTACCAATAGACTTTCTACAGTAGAAGGTGTGCATACGGGAACTTGCTTAGTTGTTGTTACGCCCGATGGGGAAAGAACTTTAAACACCTATCTTGGAGCTTGTCGCAGTTATCGGCCTAGTTTCGTTCCTTTTGATGATATTGTGCAATCAAAAATCTTTTTTTCAACAGGCTATATGCTTGATACTCAAGATCAAATCGATGCTCTTGATGCAGCTTTTAAGCATGCTCTACAAAATGATGTGAAAATTGCGTTTGATGTCGCTGATCCCTTTGTTATCAAGCGTCATGGTCAAAGAACCATGCTTAAATTGTTAGAAAAAACTCATTTGGTCTTTTTGAATGCTGAGGAAGCCCGCATTTTACTTGAAATGTCCCCTGAACAGGCTGCTTTGGAACTAGCTAAAACAATTGAGCTTGTTGTTGTGAAGGACGGAGAAAAGGGAGCATATATTGCCCATGATGAAAATGTGATATTTATACCTGCAAAAAAAATAGAAGTTGCCGATACTACAGGAGCGGGGGATATGTTTGCAGGAGGATTCATGTTTGGCCTCTGTAGGGGTCTAACCTATGAACAGTGCGGACAAATAGCTACTCTTTTGGCTTCTGATACGGTTTCCTATATGGGAGTAAGGCTATCCTCAAATATCCGTTCGCAAGTAGAAGCTATTATAAGATAATAGCGAAATCCTAAATGGAGACTTTGCAGCGTGAAGACAAAGTTTTACATTAAAAAATACCTAAAATTGTTCCATATAGGTCTTGTTCTATTTTGTATTTATCCTAATAGAGTTATTCCACAGCAACAAACTCCGGTACAAAATGCGGATTATCAGCAAATATTTCCAAGTCAAATTATGCCAGCTCCCATTCAACAAAAAACAGATATTCAAATCCCTAAAATGAATACAGAAGCGAAACCTTCGTTTATTTCAGCAATACCATCCGCATTTATTAGTTTAGGTGCTTTTATGCCCACCTACGCCATGGTGGTGGAAAAAAATTTACATCGTTTGAGCGTTTTTAAGGTTGTGGCCAGTGGAAATTATGCTTTAGTAAAAACATATCATGCGATTACAGGGAAAGAACAAGGTGATAAAAAGTTTAGAGGTGATAATAGAACTCCGGAAGGAATTTACTTTATCGTAGGGCGAAAAGAAGGTTCTTTTTTAACGCAGATTTGGGGAAATTCCGCACGCAAATACGGTCCCCGTGCCTTTGTTTTAGATTATCCTAATATTTTTGACAAAAGACAAAGGAAAACCGGTTCAGGGATATGGATTCATGGTGTTGATACCAATGATCGCATGCAAAGACCTTTTGATACAGAAGGTTGTGTGGCTTTAAAAAATGAAGATGTTCTTGATATCACTCAATATGTTTATGAGTTCCAAACACCTGTGGTCATTGTTGATGAGATGAAACTCGTAAGTCATGAATCTGTGAAAAAGGAAAAAGCGCGCGTTATCGATATGATCGAATCCTGGCGTACAAGTTGGGAAGACTCTCAATTTGAGACTTATTTGAGCTTTTATTCCGCAAACTTCCAATCTTTGGGCAAAGACAAAGATGGTTGGCTGGAAATGAAATCCCGTTTAGCAAAAATGCGCAAAGGGGATATTCGTGTGAGTATCAGTGAACCTAAAATCCTCGCCTTTAGAAATCAATTATTAGTTGAATTTTTTCAGAGATATTCCTCTCCAGATAAGGATGATTTTGGTAGAAAATTTTTATATTTACGCAAAGAAGGTGATGATTATAAAATTATCGCTGAAAAATGGTATGGTGTGCGTCGGGGCGCTTCCGAGCTTGCCGTGATTAATGATCCGGTAAAAAAAAGAAATGAATAAAGTATTCCTTCCTTTATAAAATCTTTTCTCAATAAAAATTACTTTTATTTCTTATAAATAAATTGAGTAGCTTGTATAAGTCTACATGATATGCAAAATTAATTTGTTTTATGAAAGGCACAGATATTAGGGATTGTCTTCTTATCAAATTTGCTTGTATCGTCCTTTCTAAGCAGGTTATACTCGCTTAATTATTATATAATGTTCACAACCCCCAATGAGGAAGTGTCGCGCATGACTATAAATTCTCCCTCTCCTGTGAAGCGTCGAAAAGTTTTTCTTTACGCTGCTTCCGTAGTGGCACCAGGTGCCTCCAATTTGGATGAATTTCTAACTGTAGTTGAAAAAGGGGAATCCGCTCTTTCTTTAAAGAAATCTCTATCTAATGTATTTTTAGCTGGTATTCCTAAATTTGATTTTTCTAAATATAAACAATGGCTTGAAAGTCGTCATGATTTTAAGCGCTATTCGCTGTTAAATGAAAAAAGTGGTGATTTGGTTAAATATGCTGTGGGTACTCTCATTGATGCTGTTGAATCCCGACCGGGGCTCGAAAAAGTGATTAAAACTTTAGATCCGCGGCTCACAATTCAATATGCAAATGGCTTAGCTGATATTCCTACTATCAGCATGGCGGCACGCGAAAGTGATGCGGGGTTCTTTCAATGGAATTCATTTTGGGCTCACCCTTCACGTAATAAAGCATGTGCTGAATATTTGGAAAAAATAACGACCGATCCTTTAGCGCCTGCTAATCCAAATCAATTTCCTGTAGATTCTCATGAAAGATTTGAGGCTCTTAAAAAATGGAATGCCTTTTGGACTGAAAAGTCTGAGTTGTATCATGAATATCTCAAGGAATTAAAAGCAATTGAAACACAACCTGTTGTGGGTTTGGATATTGAAGCTGCCAAATTAGCCTTAATCCGTTCAAAAACGAAGGCGCGCAAATTATTATCTGAAAAATATAAGTGTCCCCAGGCACCGTGGGAATGTGTTTCTCCTAATTTACTCTGGAATGTTCCCAATGTAGCGGCAGCACAAGCTTCTATGCTTCTCAATTTACACGGAACTTCTACAGGTTTTGCAGGTGCTTGTGCATCATTTGGAACATTAATTGACAATGCTTTGCTAGAAATTCAAAGTGGCCGCACCGATTTGGCCATCATTGGTGCCACCGATGCCAACCCTTCTAACGAATTGATTTCTGCATTTTATAATGGCCGTTTGGCTGTTTTGGGCGATTCCCATGGTGTGCCTTTCTGTGATTTAAGAGGAACGCACATTTCAGGAGGGGCTTGCACTTGGATTATAGCAGCAGAAGATGCCATGCAAGCCTTTGGCATTGAGCCTTTGTCTGTGGAAATTTTAGGGGCGGGCGTGAGCAGTGACGCCGAGCATATTATCACTCCTTCAAAAGAGGGCCCTAAGCTTGCTATTAAGCGGGCCTTTGAAAATGCAGGGGTGAGTCCTTCACAAATTCGTCTTTGGGATATGCATGCGACCGGAACGCCCGGAGATTGGAATGAGTTCACTTTAATTGAAGATTATGTTCCTAAGTCTGCCTATATTTCTGCTCGTAAAGGAATATTTGGTCATGGGATGTCCGTTGGTGGGGGTTGGGAATTGACAGCGCAACTTTTGGGGACAAAAAAATTAGATAATTTAAAATACAATTTGTTACCTTCAGGTATTTTGCCTCACAAAGTCAATCTCAAAATATCAAACTTAGGACGCAATTTATTATTAGATAAATGTATTGAAATTCCCGCTTCTGAAGAAGGGTTAATTTGTGGAAAATTGAGTTTAGGTTTAGGCGGTACAACAAGTTGTGTTATTGCCAGAGTTATTTAGTAAATAATATTTTTGCCACTGATCTGTCTTATTTTGAATTATTGTTAACCTTGATTTAATCATTTTGTAATAATAAGATTTTTTTTCATTTAAAATTTTTATAATTAAAAAAATAATATTTTTTCTCATTTTTTATTTAAAAAGTCTTTAATATATTTGAGTAATTAGTGTAAATATATTTTATAATTAGTGTTATTTTTTGAAGTATAATTAAAAATATCTAAAAATAATTTTGTCAATCTTTTGAAGAAAAACTCATTTATTTTTAAAAATAATCGAATAATAAAAATAGAAAAAGGAGAAAACTTATTTTTATGATAAAAAAAATATCTCTGATAATTAAGTGTATATTGTGTTTTGTGTTTTTATTAAATAGTTTATACGTCTATTCAATTGAACCTGACATTAAAGTAATAAAAATTGCTTATTATAAAGATTTTCCTCCATTATCTTTTATTGAAAATGATGTAACTATTGGAGTATTTATTGATATTTCAGAATTAGTGTTAGGAAAAATGATGGGTTATAAAGTTATTCAAGAAGCTTTTCCTTGGGAAAGAGCTCAGGATTATGTTAGACGGGGAGAGTTTGATGCTCACTTAACAGTATCCACTAAAGAAAGAGAGAAATATCTTTTATTCCAAAAAAATATTACTTATGAAGGTCCAATTGTTATGGCTTATTCTAAATATAACTCAAAAATAAAAGAAATTGAAAATATTAAAAAAATTTCAGATTTCGAGAATTTTAATTTAATGGACTATATTGGTAATGGTTGGGGTAAAGAGTATTTGTTTAATAAAAAAAGCATGGTAAATAATGTGTATTTTTCACCAAATTTGATAAACGCTTTAAAAATGATAAACGCTAATAGAGCTGATATTATTCCAGGAATTCTTGCTTATAATGCTCAGTATATCATAAAACATGAAAATTTAAATAATATTAAAATTAAAGAAATTAATCTAGGAAAATCATTTAAAAATATTTTTAAATTATGCATAAGAAAAAATTTTCCAAACGCAAAAAAAATTCTAAAAAAATACGATGAAAAATATAAAATAGCTTTAAAAAATGGTGATATAAGTAAAATTTTATCGAAAAAAAAATACACTTTTAATAATTAACAAAGCTAAACCCCCATTGTTTTTGGGGTTACTAATTTACTGAATTAAAAAAATATAATTCAATCAGCAATAGGAAGAGTTACTGTAAAAGTTGTCAGTTCGGGAGTGCTTTTAAATGTAATTATTCCATGATGCTGATCAATTATTCTTTTAGAAATACTGAGCCCTATTCCCGTTCCATGTCCCACTGGTTTTGTAGTGAAAAAAGGTTCAAGAACTCTATCTTTTATAGCCGCAGGAATTTCTTCACCATTATTCGAAATATCAATAATAATATTTTTTTGATTACGCGATAAATTAACAGATATTTTTCTTTCAATATCATTAGGATATAAAATTAAAGCATCTATAGCATTAAGTAGAATATTTAGAAAAACCTGTGAAATTTCTGTTGATGAACATAAGATTTCAATTTTATCTAAGTGATTCATTTGAAAATCAATTTTAATTTCATAGGAATTAAATTTATCATTTAAAGTACTGAGAACGCTTGAGATTAAATCAGCAATTTTTGAATGCGTTTGTGGTAATGTATTATTTTGTTTTGCTAAAGCACGCATCATTTTTATGAGTTTTGAAATACGCTCGACCATGGTTTCAATTTTTTGAATCGATTTTAATTGAGTTTCAGTTTCTTCTTTACTTCCTTCTTCCTGGAGATTTTTTTTAATGAGTTGGGAATTTCCTAATATAATTGATAAGGGATTATTAATTTCATGGGCAATTTGTCCCGCCATTTCTCCCAGATAGGATAATCGATTAGAATGGAAAAGAGCTTGTTGGTGATCAACTAATCTTTTTTCGGATAACTTCCAATTTGTTACGTTCTTTGAAATGATCAAATGTACATTTTCTCCAAATGTCATTTTAATAGGAACACGAATATTTTCAAACCAAGTTGCATTACCTGAAGGATCGGTGGTGAGTTCAATATCAGAAACTTCTTTTTCCAAATTCTCATTTCGAGACTCATGTCCTGGTAGCCACAATTCTTTTTCTTCAATAAGATGATTTAATTTTTCTACATTATAAGGTTCCGGTAGTGATGCAAATGCATAAACTGCTTTATTTGCAAATAAATAATGTCCTTTGAGATTTGTAATGGCAATTAAATTGGGATCGTGATCGAATATGATTTTCATGAGTCCGGTGTGAAGTAAAAAATCTTCAGGAGAAAATTGACTGAGTTCTTCGCAGCAAAAAGCAATTTGTTCTAATTCTTTAATATAAGTGATTTTCCAGCGGGTACGTGATAGCAATTCGGGAAAACATGTAAGCTCAAGGAGCTGTGATTCTCGAGAGTTTTTTTCTATAAGACTGTCAATTGTTTCCTTAGTTTTAAGTGATTCACTTTGAACCAATAAAGAATATAAAATTTTATTTTCTGTTAAGTTATATTTTTTGGCAATAAAATTTGCAGATGTTATTTTTCCCTGTTTATCAATTAAAAACAAAGCATCTTTAGAGGTATTAAAAAAAAACGAATAATCCATATATGAGAGTCTTCCTATGTACATCAATTATTGTTAATTTATGATGCGATTAATTTAAGAAAACCCTCATGTATTTTTCTATGTAATATTAAAGATTCCACTTTAAAACAGGGTCATTTTTATTTGGAATCCATGTTTCTTTAGGTCCCACAATTGTAATAACAGGAGGATTTTCACTCAATAAGGATTTTAACACGCTACTGACCATTTCAGGCGTAACCGCATTGACACGTTCTGTAAAACGTAAAAAATTATCGAATTCAAGACCATAGACATCGCTCATAGCCAATTGCGAAGCCTGATAGCTATGATGCTGTGATTCAATACTTTGCGATCCTAGAACAGTTTGTTGGGCTCTTTTTACTTCATCTAATGTAGGTAGTTCTTGAGCAAGTTGTTCAATATGTGATTTGAGACCTTCTATGGCTTCTCGTGACTTGTGAGCCGCAGTGGCAATATAGGCCGTAAACACTCCTGCTAAAACATTCGGTGATTGTGAGGCACTCACAGCATAGGCCAATGACTTTTTGTCGCGTAAATCGAGAAAGAGTCTTCCCCCTTGGCCTGCAAGAATTGTGGCTCCTATTTCAAGGGCTGTGCGACGAGGATCGGAAATGGGATAAGAACGGAAAGACACTGTGATATGAGCTTGTTCTCTTTGCAATTCATGAAAGCCCACGAGTTCATCGTGCTCTGTGGGGAAGGGCGGTGTACTTTGTTTGGGGTGTTCCTTTTTTTCATAAAAGGAATCGAAAAAGGTTTTAAATTCTGTTTCAATTAAGTTTACAAATGATCTTAAATCGAAATCTCCCGCAATGGAAAAAACAAATTCCTGAGCATTAAAAAGATCAGACCAGTTTTTATGAATATCTTCTTTTACAATGTTACTTAAAGACTGTTCTGTACCAATTCCTGAGAAAGAATAACGATGACTAGGAAATAATAAAGGGTGTGATATTTTAGCAAGAACAGCATTAGGACTGTCTTTCTGTGCAATAATCACTTCAATTGTTTCTTTATGAGTACGTGTCCATTCGGAATATGAAAATTCAGGTCTAAAAAGACAATCTAACAACATTTGAGCTGTTCTTAAACTATTTTCACTTATGGAATCAAAACGCATTCCAAAAAGATCTCGCGATGCAAAAGCGCTAATGCTGGAAGCATTATCTTCAAGTTCTTCAATGAATTTGCGATAATTTTGTCGCTGTGTGCCACGTGTCAGCATGCTTGCCATGAGTCCACTGGTTCCATTTTTGTCAGATGGTTCGGACATCATGCCGCCTTGAAGTAACAACATCCCACTTGTGACAGGCAGTCTTTTTGATAATCTGTAATTAATTTTTAAAACTTTGCCAAAAGGAAGAGCTATTTTAATTTGTTTTACATCAGGATTCGTTTCAGATGATTTTTTTTGATAGAACGCTAACCAGTCTTCTTTCAAATAATTTGGTTTGTTACTTTGTCGTAAGCTTAACTCCAAGGGCTCTTTATTGGGATGAATCATATTTGCACTATGAAGAACAGCATTAATGAAATCTTTTTCAGTAATTTCAGGCAAGGCTTCATTTGCTAATGTAACAGATATGTGAAAATTTCCTTGCTCAAGTTGTGTCATCACTTTTTGAGCAGTGGCTCTGATTTGTTCTGGCGTTACTTTTGAAACTGATTGCATATATAAGTTTTCAAATTCCATTTTTTGGGATGTTTGTAAACTTAAACCAGCACAACGAGAAATACCATCCATACTTTCACGCGAATAAATGCGTTGTGCTTTAAGAGTATTTAACACCCTTGTCAGTTCTTCACGAGTGGGGGGGACTTCAGAGAGTCTCCGAATTTCTTGGACAATAATTTTTAGGGCATGCAGGGAATTGTGTGCCATACCAAAAAAACCAATCCCAAGCATGCCACAAGGATATTTGGGGGTGTAACAAGAACAATCAATGCTTGTGACAATTTGCATTTCATCGCGCAAAATACGATTTAACCGAGAAGTATCAATTTCGCCCAAAATAGAAGCAAAAACATCCCAGATAGGCATGTCGTGATCTTCTAATGCTGGAGCCTGCGTGGCCAATTGCACGCGTATTTCTTGCCAAGATCCACGCTCTATTAAAGCTTTAGGCTCGTATTTTTCTTTTTTTACAGAAAGCGCAGGGCGCTCTCTTAGGGGTAAGGTCTGTGGTAAAAAATCTTCTGAAAGTTTTGTAAGGTGCTCAAGCATTTCTTGAGAATTAAAGTCACCGGATGCAATAAAAATCATATTGTTCGGAATGTACCATTTTTTATAAAAATGATAGATATCGTCACGCTTAAAATTTTGCACAACTTCCTCAAATCCAATTACCGGATTTGCCATGCGTGTTCCCTCATAAAAGAGAGCAAACAAATTGTGCGATACCACAGCGTTGGGATTATCGCGATAGCGTTTTATTTCTTCAATAATAACTTCTAGTTCTCGCGTTAACTCCTCTTTATCTAAGGTGCTATTTTGCACCACATCCAGAAGTAATTCAGAGCCTTTTAAAGCAAATGTGCTTGGAGCTGTTAAGTGGTAATTGGTATGGTCAAATGTGGTATAAGCATTTATATCCCCACCTTCAAATTCCACCGTCGATGCAATTTGACCTGTGAGAGGATATTTTTTTGTTCCCTTAAACAGCATGTGTTCCAACACATGCGCCATGCCGCCTTCTTTTTTTTCCTGATCCTCTTCATCCAGAGAGCCTGTTTTAACAAGGATTTGAATGGAAACCACAGGAGCAAAATCAGAAGGATGTAAGTATACTTCCATTCCGTTGGACAGATAGCGATGTATAATGGGATTTTTTTTATTGAACATTATCCTATTGCTCTTTCATTGTTTTTAAAAAATCAATTGCGAGACGTACTCTTCTTTGAACAATATCTTTACCTAAAACTTCAATACATTCAAATAAGGGAGGTGTTTCTTTACTTCCTGTTACGGCAACACGCATAGGCATAAAAACATCTTTTGGTTTTAATCCTTTTTCCGCAAGATATTCATTAAATATATTGTGAATCTCAGTATGATTCCAATTTTCACAGATATCAAGTTTAAGCACCAAATCATTTAAATAGCCTGCTATTTCAGCAGCGGTGCGCCCTTTAGGAACCAAAGGAGCATTGGCATAATTTAAGTCGCCTTGAAAAAAGAAGGCTGTGTTGTCAATAAAATCTTCAAATTTTTCAACGCGCTCTTTAATAAGTGGGATGATTTTTAATAAATATTCATCGTTAAATACAATGTCTTTTAGGCAGGTAAGCCATTTGTCATTGCTTTCTATTTTTAAATATTGTCCGTTTAACCAGGAAAGTTTTTTGAGATCAAATACCGGACCGCCTAGAGTCATGCGATCCCAAGTAAAGCCTTCGATCATGTCTTGTGTGCTAAATTTTTCGACATTATCTCCAAAATTCCAGCCCATTAAGGCAAGGAAATTACGCAATGTTTCTGGTAAAATTCCCTTACGGCGGTAATAATTTATGGAAGTCGGATTCTTCCGTTTCGATATTTTTGATTTATCTGCATTACGTAACAAGGGCAAATGACAAAAATCTGGTTTTTCCCAGCCAAACATTTCATAAAGCATGATGTGTTTTGGTGTTGAGGATATCCACTCCTCGCCACGAATAACATGGGTTATTTTCATCAAATGATCGTCAACAACAACGGCTAAATGATAAGTAGGAAAGCCATCTGTTTTTAATAAAACTTGATCGTCAATACCATCGTTTTCAAATTCAATATTACCACGCAGGGTATCTTTAAACGTTGTTTTGCCTACGGTCGGCATTTTCATGCGAATGACGTAAGGAATATTTTCTGCAATTTTTTTATCCACATCTTCTTTAGGTAAGTCACGACAAAGTCGATCATAACCTGGAGGAAGTTTTTGTGCTTGTTGCGTTTTTCTTAAAACATCGAGACGTTGTGTTGTACAAAAACAACGGTAAGCATGCCCTTTTTGAATTAAAGCTTCAGCATATTCTCTATAAATTTCTTTGCGTTCACTTTGCTTATAGGGTGCGTAGGGTCCTCCAATGTCGGGACCTTCATCCCACTGGATACCTACCCATTTTAAGGCATCGAGAATCATCGCTTCACTATCAGAACGGTATCTTTTTTGATCGGTATCTTCAATACGAATAATGAATTTACCTTTATTTTTTTTAGTAAATACATAGTTAAATAAAGCAATATATGCGGTTCCAATATGCGGGTCACCCGTGGGGCTAGGCGCAATACGAACTCGAACTTCTTTTTGGGTGTGCGGCATGGAAGGGCTCCTAAAGTGATTTAAAAGGGAATGAATCCCATGCTCTAGGCTTTACCTCATATTGTGTTCCTTTGGCAACGGGAGATATGGTTGTCTGAGTTGCAAAATAGGCCATGCGCCGTATACTGCCGGGATAGATTTTAAAGCCCTGGGTATCAGGAGAGTTTTTTATCTTTTTTAACCATGACATACGCAATAAGTTGAGCTTTCTGAACGGGACGGAAAATCTGTGGAAATGGCAACGGAATACAAAGAAAGAGGATTTTATTATCACATTTTTAAACAAGATGTTCTTAAAAAAGACGTCTGGACAGAACATGTGACTGTATTTGCGCGCAATGCGCTTGCGGCAGCTGAGTTATATGTTGAAATTCATTGTCAATATAAAGATTTCGTACATTCTATTAAGGAAATTTCATCTGAAGAATTTGATGTCATCGTAAGAGGAGAGCATAATTACGAAGGCAAATATAAACTCAAAATCAATTTTGAGATGGATCTTGAAATCCCTGCTTATTTACGTGGAATTTAAATTCAGACACAGATTTTATTTTTAACAATTCCTTCATCATTTGTTTGCAGTGATTTTAATCTGAAAGCATAACGAATAAAAAGAGCGATGTAGTATTTAGTGATTAATTTAAAAAAGAAATTTGAAATTTTTCTTTTTGTAAAAAAATGCAGGTCGACTCCATTTGTATAAAAATTATAATTGTATTTTTTAGCCATGAACTTTAAGGTTTTCAAAGAAAAAAATCCAATGTGTTGTCCATGCTCTAAAGCGTAATAATTCCACTCATGAGGTAAAGGCTTATGTTTAGGTAACAATTCTGTGCTAAATAAAAAGTGGTTGGAGTATTTTAGTATTTCTTCAATTTCTGGTATGGGATTTTCCAAATGCTCCAAAACTTCAAATGCTGTCACCAACTCATAGGTATTAAACTTTTCCCTAGCATGAAATGATTTTGCAAATAAATTCTTTGTGTATTTATCTTGCCAGTAATAATCAATACCCAGATCGCGCATGAGTCTGACAAATAAACCATAGCCTCCGGCAAAATCTAAAAATTTACTTTTATAATTTAAAAATAATCGAATTAAAGCAAATGTAATGACTGAAAATCTTGTATTTCTATTCACGAGGCCAATGTCAGAATCGGTAATGCCTTCTTCATAAGCTATTGGGAGCCAATGAGGATTGTCTACAAATACATATTCGCATTGCTCGCATAAATAGTAATTTGCTTCAAAATTTTGAACCATTATAGAAGCTTTAGCGAAAAATTTTACTGAATTTTGACATATTTTGCACTGCATGAATAAAACCCCTTAAAATTTATCATTTTTATTTTAATTATATATTATTAAATTGTCAAATTGAAAATTAGTTTTACAACTTATTTTCAAATTCTGGTTGGTGTGCTGATGTAAAAAAGCTTTGGCTTTCAAATTTTTCCTTGCCATGATTTGCAATTATTTTTTGTGCGCGATCGCTTTTTAAATAGCTCAGAAAATCAAGAGCCTCTTTTGAAGGGTTGTTTTGCAATAAGGCCACGCAGGGGTTTAAAAGGTCATCACCGCCACGAATAAAAATTTCTGTATTTTTCATTTTTTTAGCAGCATTTAACCAAGTTCCCCAGTCGGTAATGGTGTACATTTCTTCTTTGTCCGCTTTTAATAGAGCTTCCATTGGAAATGTGGAGTATTTAAAGTACCAATGGGAATTGTCTTCTTCAAAAGGTGCTTTTTGAATGAGAGTCCAAATGAGCCTTTCTTTTATATTAGTTCCCGAAAAATCGTTGCGAGATAAAAATAATTTTTTCGAATTTTGTTGTTCGCCATATTTTGCAATTTTTGCAAAAGCGGCACTGGGAGAGTCTGACCTATTTATATTTGCTTTATTTTTCTTTGGGCCTACAATTAAAAAATGATCGTAAAATATTAAAGTATAATGACTTGTGAGTCCCTCTTTCACTGATTTGTGTGCGTCAATGGGTTCGTACACCAAGGCTATGTCTACTTTTTTTCCTTTTAATAGATTTAAACTGTTTAAGGAAATATTTTGATACCAGGCTATGGCAAATTTTTTGTCGATATTTTGTGAAAGGTAATCTTCTGCCAGTGCTTTAATTATTCCTGTAGGCCCAGCACCTCCATTGCTTATTTTTATTTTGATTTCGTTTTTATGATTTCCATATATTTCGGTTGGAGACTCATTTATTTTATTGGTATTTATTGTTTGTGAATTGCTTGATATATTTAGAATAAAATTTGAGTAAAAAAGAAATAAAATAGAATTTAATTTAAATATTTTCATGATATTTTTTTCCTTATTATATTTAATATATAGATTTATACTTAAAAAATGTAAATTATGCAAGAAATTTAATTCTTTAAGTTAAAAATATTTTGGTAATCTATATTATCTGATATTTTTTTTATTTTTTAATATGTATGATATTGAAGTAACAAAAATATTATTTCATTCTATTGAATTTATTAGAGGAATGTATGAGTTTTTTGGGTCTATCCAAATTATAATGTTGGTTATAAAGAATTATTTATTAAAAATCCGAGATACTGTGCTGAAAATTTATCCAATAATAAAACCATTTTCAAAACTGAATTTCATAAAATATGCAACGATGTCAATTTAAAATTATATTATCCCTCCCTGCAGAAAATTAAAAATAAAATAAATACCTCTTCTCATTCATTTTTAGGCCATTCCATGTGTGGAATGTCTATTGTTAATAGTATAAAAGAAAATCAAAAAATAACTTCCATTAAAAGTGTTGTATTAATGGATCCTGGAAATTCTTCTGGTTTTGATAATTACCCTTTTCCTCCTCAAAATTTTCCTACTATGATCATTTGGTCTGCTTATTTTAAAGATAAATTTAAAGCTCATTTTAATTTAGGAAGTGCAAATTATGAAATGATTCTTACAAAAAATAAAGAGGATACTACTTATTCAAATCATGGTGATTTTTTTGATGCGGCGACCTTACTGGAACAGGAAGCTTATCAAATTTCTAAGGTTCAGGCATTTTTAAAAAAGCCAGAGAATGAAGCTTTAGGAAAAGGAAAGGGTTTTGAAATTTCCACTTCATTAAATCATGCTATTGAGAAATTTTTTAATCATTATGATAAAAAAATTTCTCAAAAGAATTGCAAAACTGTTCTTTTGAGAAGGATAATGTTATATTGAGATGCTACTCTAAGAAGTGAATCAATTCTGCATTTTCAATTGAGAAAAAAGCTTAATAAATCTTGAAATATATCCCTATGATTTTAAAATTAGTGAAAGTAAATGTTATTGATTGTGAGTTAATGTAAATATATTTGCATTACCTAAAATAGTTTGATCGACTCTATAACTACCAGTAAAATCTTGAATTCCAACTCTAAAAGTTGGGTAAAATATATTTGTAGCGTTTGGTTTAAATACATCCAATTGATTAATGGTCATACCAATTGCTTCATCACCGCTTCTGGCTGTAAATGTTAAAGTCATATTAAAAAAAGCTGCTGCTGTTGTTGAATTAACATTTTCATTTCTTTTTAAATAATTTGAGCTATCAATAGTGACACCATTAAAATTAACACCCGGATTTGCTCCATTATACCAGTCAGCAGGATTATTTACAGACGAAGTAATATAGACTTTATATCCCGTTTGATTATTAATTTGCAATACTGTAGGTTTGGGACTTGCTAAAGGTATTTGGTAATATTCAGGTATAGTGATGGTTTCTATTTGATTGTTATCAACATTATAAACTTGTGGCGGCAAATCAAACATATATGCTCCTATAATTTATATTGCGTTAGGGATCTAAATAAATATAGGCTGATTTTTTTAAAATAGTATGTCAAAAAAATAATTAGAGTCAAATATTTGTATAGGAAAGCAGTTGGATTTTTAAAAATCTATTTTCCAAATGAGAGCTTAAATGATAAACGTGTTCAAACCATTTTAAATTTTAATGGCGACGATCAACATGTGGAGCTGGGCGGGGAGCATATAAATAGCGATCAACTCTTTGCCCTTAATTTGTGTAAAGAGTTGAATATTGAACTCGTAGGGGATAGAATATTTCTAAAGATATTTATTTTGCGCAAAATGAAATGAAAAGCAACGCAGAAATATTTAAGGAAGCTCAAAAATTAGGAAATATTAATAAAAACATATTAGACAAATTCAAAGTTGATAATGAAATAATATGGCCCGATTATCAAACAAACCAAGAGGCCTTGAAAGAGCTTGATAACATATCGGGCACAGAATATTTGGAACAATATGCCAGAGACGTGGAACCTTGGTTTATTGAAATTCTGAATAAAGCATATAGTACACTCATGGGCCCCGATATGAGCGAAATCAGTTCCATTGTATTTTTGCAAACATTTCCAACTGATTTTAGCAGTGAAGAAACATTTACAATTTATGAATCATTAGATGAAAAGTATTATATTAAAGGAGGAAATATAAAATTAATTGAAACTTTAAAAGAAAAAATACCTCATAAAATTAAATTGAATATAGGACATAAATTAATAAGAATTTCCGATAGAATAACTTATTTTTTACTTACTTTTATAACTCCTTTTGGAAAAAAAGAAGTCAAAGCAAAAAAAGTTGTCATGGCAATTCCACTTGGAGCTTTAAGACGCATTGATGGTTTTGATAAATTAAATTTAAATCCTATTAAAATGAAAAATATAAATCAATTTGGTTTTGGTACAAATGGAAAACTAATATTGAATTTTAACAATCGTTTTTGGTTAAATAATACTTCAGAAAGATTTGCAGCAAATGAACTTGGGGGTTGTTTTTGGGATTCTACGCTTGAGCAAGATGGGAAAAGTGGTGCTTTGAACACTTGGTTTGGTGGTCACTTTGGAAAAAAAGTGGATAAGGATCTTATTCAAAAAACCTTAGAATTTTATAATAAAGTATGGCCAGAATCACAGCAATATTACACTAATTAATTTGTCGAAAAATATTGGATACACGATAAATACACCCACGGATCTTATAGCTGTCCTTTGGTGGGACAAATGACTACTCTATTTGGAAATTTTAATTTACCCGAGTTAAACAATCGATTGTTTTTTATTGGAGAACATACGAGCTATAATCATTATGGTTATATTGAAGGTGCGGTTGAAACCGCAATAAATACAGCTAAAAATTATTTTAATTGAAAAATTTTACAATCCCTTGAAATGTTCTCACTTCTGTTTCAACGGTTCTTTGACCCTTACTAGCTCTTGAAAAAGGTTTTTCTATGTGTTGAAAATCACCAGATATTTTATAAGTATATTCAAAATTTTCTACGACTTCAAAACATTTATTTTTGGCATTTTTTCCAAATAAATCTTGGCACATATTGCTAGGTGAGAGCCCTTTTATTTCCTCATTTTCCAATATCTGAGGCGACACAGCATAATTGTAGTTGAAAAAACTTTTATGATTATTCATTGAGTCTTCAGATATATCAAAATATATAATATCTCCTTGTTGAAATTCACTGTTATTTCTTTCTGGATAAACTTGATATGCTAATTGCGAATCGTTAATACGTTCCTGAGCTTCTTCCATTGATTTGATAAGCTTTGTTTTACAGCTTGTTAGAGTAAAAAATGTAATCAAACCATTAAGGGAAACTGAAAAATTTGTAATGCTTAAATTTTTGTCAGAATAAAGAGTCTTAAATATTTTTGTTTTACTATCATAAGTTATTAATGATTTTAAATGATTCTCATCAGAACCTAAAATAATTAAATTATTTTCGCGTGGCAACATTTTTTCTATATTTTTAAAAGGAGTTTGAATTTCTATAGGAAGTTTTTCAGAATGTATTCCTGTTATTATTTACAAATTTTTTAGATATTCTTACGTAAAGACTTGATTTTATTCTTCAGCTATTTTTTTCAAAATGTGGACAATGGTGCGCGCTCCAAATGAGGTGGCACCTGTGGTGGATAAATAGCTATTATCGCGTCCTCCATAGGCCATGCTCGCAATGTCAAGGTGAATCCATTGCGATTCGGGAGGTACAAATTCCTGTAAAAAAGCGGCGGCATGCATGGTCGCAGCACCCTCTTGCCATTTGTTATTCATGTTGGTGTAGTCGGAAACTGTTCCTTTAATACTCTCTGTGGCTTCGGGTAAAATTTCGAGATGCACATACTTTTCACCAGCAAGGGCGGCAGCGTTTTTCACTAAGGGAACAAGAGACTCTTGATTCACACATAAAATAGCGGCCATGTTGCTTGCAATTTGACTTGAGCCCCCTGTAAGCGTGGCTAAATCGATGATCATTTTAGGAGCAAAAGAAGCTGAGTAGGCAATGACATCGGCGAGAATAAGGCGTCCTTCGGCATCGGTATTGTAGACATCGACTAACTTTCCATTCCAAGCTTTGTAGACATCACTTGGTCTTTGCGCGTAATCACCAATACTATTTTCAACGCAGGCGAGCATACAGATAATACGTAACGGCATTTCTTCTTTAGCAGCAATATAAGCTGCGGAAAAAATATTAGCAGCACCACACATGTCATATTTCATTTCATCATGAAATTTTTTGGGTTTTATAGAATAACCACCCGTATCAAAGGTAACACCTTTACCAATGAGGACGATGGTTTCTTTGGCATCGGGAGGATTGTAGTCGAAAATGGCTAAGTAAGGGTCATAAATGCTGCCTTTTCCTACAGCAATAATCCCACCAAAACCTTGTTTTTCAAGTTCTATTTTGTCTAAAATAGTGGAACTGGTATGCTTTAGTTCTGAGAATTTTTCTTGGGTAAGTAAAGACAAATCTTTAGGGCGCAATTGATTTGAAGGCAAATCACTTAAGTAACGAGCAAAATTTAAACTTTGTCCTCTTGCCATTCCTTTTGTAATATTTTCTTTTAATTTTTCATGCACTGTTGCTGAGCCACTAATAAATAATTTAATTTCTTCAACGGAGTGTGCTTTTTTTTGTGGAAATACTTGATTTGAATAATTGTGTTCAAAAGAATATAAAGCTAACGTAACAGTTTCTGCGAATACATAGGAAATATATTCTAAATCCGAATGCTCTGTAGGATAAATTTCAACACATATTTGAGTCAAGTTTTGATCTTTAGCTTCGGATATGGTTTTTCCAATGGCTTTGCGAAAACCGCTCAGCTCCGTATTTTTTAAAGTGGAACCAGCACCAATAGCGACAATTACTTTGTTACTTTGTGAAATTAATTTTTTCTCTTGAGCTGTACCTGTAAAACCAATTTCTTTTAATCGTGCTGGAAGATCTGTTAAGCAAGGCGAATGCAGTGAATTTTCACAAATTAAAGAAAAAAGAGTATCTACTTTTTCTGGTAAAGTTTCAAATAATTCAATTGCAATTCTTGTTTTCATTTCACACTTCCTTGTGCTTGAATGTTTTTATTGAAATTTCTTCTGTTGGACACCGCAAAGTAACGTTCCGCCATTCTTGAGAGGCGTGCGAATGGCAATCCTATCAAAAAGTAAACAGATGCAGCAAGGAGGCCAATGCCAAGATAATCAAAATAGGTGGAAGCAAGCTGACCATAAATAGTGGTCAATTCAATGAGTGTGATGACAGAAACTAAAGATGAATCTTTAATAAGTGAAATAAAATCGTTTGTCACAGGGGGAATGACTACGCGCACGGCTTGGGGAATAATAATATGACGCAAAGATTCCAAGCGCGACATGCCTAAAGCGAAGGCCGCATCCATTTGGCTGGAAGGAATTGAAGTTAAACCGGCGCGGTAATTTTCTGCTTCATTGGCGGCGTAGTTAAGACCGAGTCCTATGACGGCGGCAAAAAACGGACTTAATTTAAGGCCAAGATGAGGAAGTCCATAAAAAATAATGTAAAGTTGAATTAATAAAGGCGTTCCTCTTATTATTTCAACGTAAATAAGCGCTAATTTTGAAAAAAATGGGTGTGCATATAAACGCACTAAAGCTATGAATAGACCTAAAGTAACAGCAAGAATCATAGCTAAAATAGAAATTTCTAAAGTAACTACAGCCCCCTTAGCTAATAATGGCAAAAAGCTCACATATTGCTTTACTTTATCAAGCCAGGTTTTTTCTAGACCCATGTTGCTGAGATAATCTTCATACCCATAAGGTTCTGATTTATATTCAGCTGAAACATTCCAAGTTTCAGCAGTGGTTTTATTCCAAAGACCCCATTTTTCGTGAATTTGTTGAATTTTTCCATTTTTAATGAGTTCATTTAGAGCTCTATTTACCTTTAAGCGCAGTTCTTTATCATTTTTACGAAATGCAATTCCGTATTCCATATGACCAATAGGGGATCCAACAAATTTTAATTTTGGATTATGCTTGGCATAGTATTGAGCAATGGGTTGATCGAGTAAAACCGCATCGAGTCTATCGCCTGCGGCTAAGTCAGCGTAGGCATTAACCTCTTCATCATATATTTTAACTTGTACGCCACCAACATCTTCTAAAATTTTATAGGCGAGAGATGCTGGTAAAGTCGCGACGCGTTTTCCTCTTAAATCGGCTAATTTGTTTATTTCATAGTTTTCTTTATTCACTACAATTTGTTCATGAGTTATGTAGTAGGGGTCAGAAAAACTTATGCTTTGTTTTCTTTCTTCAATAATTTCGAGACCGTCAATCACAAGGTCGTAATTGCCTGCGAGCAGTCCTGGAATAAGGCCATCCCACTGATTTTGGACAAATTCGGCTTTCATACCCAAGTGATCGGCAACAGCATGGATGATGTCGGCATCGAGACCAATGATTTGGGAAGGGTCTTTGGCATTGCGAAAGACGTAGGGAGCGCCGCTGTCCGCATCGCTGCCCCAGCGTAGGGTTTTTTGCCCTTCTTGGGCAAAGACAGGAAGAGAGTTAAAGAAACAAAATAAAGAAACAACAAAGTAACGGAGTTGTAGCATTATAAAAACACCCCCCTCTTTTAAAGAAAATTACGAAGAAAATGACGAGTTCTTTCATCTTTAGGCGCTGTAAAAATTTGCTCGGGAGTTCCGATTTCTACAATGTTACCTTCTTGCATGTGCACAATATGGTCAGCTACATCACGGGCAAAGCGCATTTCATGAGTCACAACGATTTGTGTCATGCCCTCATCATCAAGAGTTCTCATGACTTGCAGAACTTCATGAACCAATCCTGGATCTAATGCGGATGTGGGTTCATCGTATAGAATAGCTTTAGGTGACATGGCAAGCGCGCGCGCAATAGCGGCTCTTTGTTGCTGGCCCCCAGAAAGCTGGCAAGGATAGTGGTTTGCGTGCGTAGCCAGTCCCACTTTTACCAAAAGATCTTTTGCCTTTTCTTGAGCTTCTTTTACAGCCATTTTCTTTACGACAACGGGTGCTTTTGTAATATTTTCAAGTAAAGTGAGATGAGGAAATAAATTAAAATTTTGAAAAACCATTCCTACATTCTCACGAATAGCACGGGCTTTTTTATCAAAATCCGAAGATAATGAAGGCGTTTTTTCGTTTTTTTCAAGCACAATACCATTAATGATAATCGACCCAGAATCTAATGTTTCAAGTCCGTTCAGGCAGCGTAACAAAGTTGATTTGCCACAGCCAGAAGGCCCAATTAAAACAGTAAGTTCACCAGGTGTTACTTCAAGATTAATGTCACGAAGAACTTCTAAATGACCATGCTTTTTTGATAAATTTTTTACGGAAATATATGCACCCGTTGCACTTATCATCATAAAAAACCCCTTATAATTTTTTTACAGGAGATGTGTTAGAGAAAATAGTACGCTAACGCCAAGCACTTGCAGGTATCACAGTTTTATTGCGATTGGAAACAAAAGAATGCAAAATTTGTAAAAGAGTTCTACTGCCCAAACGGAGAGGTGATCTATTTGTGAGTTTCAGGAGGTTTTGCTCCGTACATTTTCAAGATGTGTCTATATTTCGAATTTTTTTTAAACTTTTCCATGGAATTTCTAATAATATCTTGGTCTTTTTTACTCATATTTAACGAAGCAGCCAGATAGCCCTGGCCATTAAAAAGGATAAACTCTTTGTTAAACATTTTTTCAATTTTTAATTTTTTCATCAAATATTTTGATTTTAAATTTTGCGAAAACCAACCATCAAGAGTGCCATCTATTAATAATTTAATGCATTGTTCATCATCTTTGCAATAATAAATTTGTTTTTCAAATCCTAAATATTTTAGTAGACTTTCTCCTGCACCACCAGCGAAAGTTCCTATATTTTTTAATTTTTTGAAATCATCAAAGTTTCTAATAGTGGGGGAGTCTTTTAAATTGTAAAGAGCAGAAGGATCTTCATATAATGAAGTAATCCAACTGTATTTAGTTTCTCGTGCGGGAGTGCGAATCAAGTAATAGAGTTGATTTGTACTCGCATTTTCTTCAACGGCTCTTTTCCATGGGGAAATTTTGATTTTATAAGGGATATGAGAGTTTTCTAATGCCTCAGTAAGAACTTCTATGAACAATCCTTCCGGCTTAGTCTTGTTCAATTTGATAACTTGCGGGGGTAAAAGGCCTACTGAAATTTCAAACGAACTATCTTCGGAGTAAGTGTTTGAAATTAATAAAAAAAAGCTCAATATAGCGAAGATTATTTTCACCAAGGTATGACTCTTCAATTTGAGCTCCTATTATAAAATGACTTTTAATCATATCTCTAATTTATAAAATTAAATTTATGACTAAAACTTAAAAGCGGTCAAAACTTTGTCTTTTGTTTATTTTGAAATTGAACAAATCATGTTCTCTTTTTTGATTGCAAACCCTTGTCGCGACAAAACTCTCGTAGTATTCATGTGTTTTGAATATGATTTGTCCTGAGGTCTTGCTATGTTTAAAATTAGAATTGTTTCTATGGCACTTTTATCAATTGTGTTTGTTTCTTTAAAAAGCCATGCGGATTCAAATGCAGATGAAAAAAATATAAAATTAAAAAATCTAAGCCTTTTGCTTGATTGGAAGCCCAATACCAATCACATTGGATTTTATGTTGCAAAAAATAAAGGTTTTTATTCTCAATATGGCATTCAATTAAAGATTTTGAATCCAACACAGACGACAGCAACAGCTCTTGTTGGCACGGGAAAAGCGGATTTTGGTATTAGTTACGCCAATGATCTTATTTATGCACGCAATGCTCATGTTCCTATTGTTTCTTTAGCTGGAATTATTCAAAAAGATTCTTCCTGTTTTGTTTGGCGTACAAATTCAAAAATTAAATCAATAAAAGATTTAGAAGGAAAGCGTTATGGAGGTTGGGGAAGTCCTGAAGAAAATGCAACCTTAAAATATATTTTTGAAAAAAATGGCGCGCAATTTAATAAGTTAAAAATACTTACCACAGGAGCGCAGGATTTTTTGCCAGCAACATTAAAAAATGTTGATTTTACGTGGGAATACCGAGCTTGGAATATTTTAGCTGCAGAACTCAAAGGTGTCTCGGTGGGAACATATTGTCCAAATGAACATTTTTCTGAATTAAATAAACCTTCACCTCTTGTTATAACAAGCGAAAATAAAATAAAAAGGGAACCAGATCTGGTTAAAAATTTCATGAAAGCCACTTCGCTTGGGTTTGAATTTGCAATTCAAAATCCGGAGCAAGCTGCTAAAATTTTAATAGAGGAAGTTCCCGAACTCGAGGGTAATTTAGTAAATGCATCTACAAAAATGCTATCCAGCATGTTTCAAGCCGATGCACCAAAATGGGGCTATCAATCCGAATCGCGATTTGAAGCCTATGCTGGTTGGATGAAAAAAGTAGATTTAATTCAGCAAATACCAAAAGCAAGCGAATATTTAGATAATTCTTTTTTACCTTAATTTTAACTTGTCTTATTTTAAATAAAAATAAAAATTTTTCTTAATTTTGATTGGTGATGTCTAATGTCCAGTAACCATTTTTAAGATTAATATCACCATCTTTTAACTGAAGGCGTTGGCTAAAATAGGGAGCTTCATAAAGAATGGTTTGAAACTCTCCATTTTCACCAAATAAATCGATTTTTCTGTTTCGAAACTCTTCAATAATATCTTTATCAAGATCTTTTGAAAGAAAATCCCGGGTTAAATATTTTTCATTGACAGAAATAATTTTAGCTTTAAATCCGAGTTCTAGAAATTCAGATAACAATCCTTCTTTGTTACGTTCCCAAAGTGGCATATGAGCTTCAATACCTTGGCTATGACAAATATTTTCAATTGAATTTTTTTGTGTTTCGTTGTTGATAAAAGGAAAAACTCCTCCCTCAATTTTATATTTTTTAAAATTGGCCATTGTTTGTTTATAATTTTCTTCTAATTCTTCTGAAGATGTATTAAAAATAAGCAAAGGTATTTTTAGCAAGTCGGCTTGTGCGCGCAGTAGAGACGGGGAACAAATATTCGTGCGGTATGCCGATCCCATTTCGACTAAGGGAGTGACAAGGCACTTTACTTGGTTCGATTTTTTTGCATGATAAAGACTTAAACCACAATCATGTCCACCATTCCATGCGCAAAAAATATTTTTTTGATCCAAAGTAGTATTTCCTTTATTTAGATATAAATTCTTCAAAGGCATTGCTCCCTAGAAGCTTTAAAAACTATAACAAAGATTTTTTGTTTGACAATAATCCCTAGCTTTTAGTGCATCCTGCATGATTGTGACATTTTTGTGTCATTATTATTGCAATCTCATTGAAATGCCACAAGATAGCCAAATTCTTTTAACAACATAAAAGTGTAAATTTTAGTAAAAATGGAATAGCTCTTCACTTGTTGGAAGTGGTATTGAATTATTAGAGTTTTTAATTTTGTCCAACTATACTAAGAGGTTAGGTTTATGATGCACAGATTGTTCGTTTCATCTCGAGTTTTAGGGGCTTCGTTAGCACTTACAGCAAGCTATAGTTCTTTTGCATCTGACTTAATTACAGGCGCGGGATCCAGCTTTATAGCTCCTGTGCTCTATAAATGGTCGGCAGCATACAACGCGGACAAAGGCATTAAAATCAATTATCAATCTATTGGTTCAGGCGCAGGTTTGAAACAAATTGAAGCAAAAATAGTCGATTTTGGCGCATCTGACATGCCACTTAAATCGGAAGAATTAGAACAAAAAGGCCTTATGCAATTCCCTGCTATTATTGGAGGCATTGTACCTGTTGTCAATATCGAAGGTGTGAGCCACGGACAACTTATATTAAATGCGAAACTCATTGCTGAAATTTATACCGGTGAAATTAAAAACTGGAATGACAAACGCATTGCCGAACTCAATCCTACACTTAAACTTCCTAGTAAAAATATCACTGTCGTATACCGTTCCGACTCCTCGGGAACCACATTCAACTTCACTCATTATCTTGAAAAAGCAGGCTCCCAAGTTTGGAAAGCAGGTACAGGTACTGCTGTTGCTTGGCCAAAAGGTATTATGGGCGTGGGTGGTAAAGGAAATGAAGGCGTGACCTCTATGGTAAAACGCGCTTCTGGATCCATCGGTTATGTTGAATATGCCTACGCACTGCAAAATAAACTGGCTTGGACTCGTTTGCAAAATGCGGACGGAAAAGTTGTTCCTAATATTGTGGTAGCCGATTTAAATAATGAACAGAAGGTGAGTGAGGCCTTTAGAAAGTCTTTCCAAGCAGCTTCCTTAAATGCGGAATGGGAAAAAGCACCAGGAATGTATGTTCTGCTCGCAAATCAGAAGGGAGCTGACACATGGCCCATTACGGCTTCCACTTTCATTTTAGTTCATAAAAATCAATCCAAACCAGAAATTGGAAGTGAAGTTTTAAAGTTCTTTAATTATGCCTTTACAAAAGGGGCTGAGTCCGCACAATCCTTAGATTATATTCCTATTCCTGAAAAAACTTATAAATTAATTGAAAGTAAATGGAAAGTTGATATTAAGTCTGACAAAGATAAGTCTCCGTTATGGACTGATAGCAAGACTTAATTTTTAAAACTTTTTGTTACTTTTTTGAATGAGTTCATTTTATTGGAGATAGATTTTGGGAGATTTTGTCTTTTCAAACCTAACAAGAATTTTTGCATGGTTTGCATTCCTATTGCTATTGTGTGTTTTATTTTCTCTTTGTGTTGCCAGTGCTCCCTCAATCCACGCGTTTGGCTTTCATTTTTTAGTGAGTGACTCCTGGGATCCTATCAATGGTCATTTTGGTGCTCTTAGTGCTATTTGTGGCACATTAATGACTTCGGTTATTGCCATGCTTTTAGGAGTGCCTTTGAGTTTGGGTATTGCTGTATTTATTGCTGAAATATCACAAGGGAAAATTTCTAAAATCGTGCGCACTTTAATCGATCTCATGGCCGGAATTCCAAGTATCATTTATGGTATGTGGGGACTTCTGGTTCTTGCGCCTTTTTTAGCTGATCATGTCCAACCTTTTGTTTCTGATGCGGCTCAGGGAATACCATATTTGGAAGACCTTTTTGGCGGTCCTTCTTTGGGAATTGGTATCTTTACTGCGGGACTCATCTTAGCAATTATGATTATCCCCTATATTTCTTCGACATTAATTGATATGTTTCGCTCTGTTCCTCCTGTCCTGAAAGAAGCCGCTTACGGCATTGGGGCAACACGTTTTGAAGTTGTAAGAAAAGTCGTTGTTCCTTATGTCCGCAAAGGAATGATTGGGAGTATCATGCTGGGCTTGGGAAGAGCTCTGGGTGAGACTATGGCTGTTACCTTTGTGATTGGGAATTCGAAGCAATTAACGGCTTCTTTATTTATGCCAGGCACAACAATTTCAGCGTCCATTGCTAATGAATTTAACGAAGCAACGGGGCTTTTGTATCCTGCTTCCTTGCTTGAACTCGGTGTGATTCTGTTTGTACTTTCATTTTTAATCTTAGCGTTCGCAAGGTTACTTTTGTTACGTATAAATAGAAAGAAAGCAGGTGCGCACTGATGAAACGAATGCAAGTCACAAGAAAAATTTCTAATAATATATTTTCAATGCTGTGCATTAGTTCTGTGTTATTCGGAATTACTATTTTAAGTTCTATATTTTATGCTCTTATTATTCACGGATTTCCTGCATTAAATTTACACTTTTTTATATCTGATACGCCCGCTCCCGATTCTCCTGCAGGAGGTCTTAGAAATGCCATCGTGGGAAGTTTCATTATCACGACCGCAGCCGTATTGGTTGCGACGCCTATAGGCATATTGGCGGCCACATTTTTATCAGAATACGCTCGTGGCAAAAAAATTGCTTCTATCATTCGTTTTGTGAATGACGTTTGGTTGAGCGCTCCTTCTATTATTGTTGGTCTCTTTGTTTATACCGTTGTTGTCCATCCTATGGGGAATTATTCTGCATTTGCAGGCGCTATTTCCCTTGCCATGATCGCTTGTCCTATTATCACGCGCAGTGCTGAGGATATGCTAAATCTCGTTCCCAACGAATTGCGTGAAGCTGCTATTGCTCTTGGGCTGCCAAAATGGCGCGTCATTATTCACATTGCTTGGAGAGCATCAAAGCAAGGAATTTTAACGGGAGTTTTACTTGCTGTTGCTCGTATTTCCGGCGAAACTGCTCCGCTTTTATTTACTTCATTAAATAACCAATTTTGGAGTACGAATCTTTCACAACCCATTGCGAACCTTCCTGTAACAATTTATCAATTCGCGATGAGTCCTTACAGAAATTGGCAAGATCTTGCTTGGGGTGGTGCCCTTCTTATTACCGTAGTTGTTTTATTTTTAAATGTTTTAACACGTTACTTTGCTAAGTCTGGGGGAAAACGCTCATGAGCTTCTTTACAAAATTTTTCCATCGTTCTGAATTTTCAGGGCAGGCTTCTTCTCCTTCTGCTGAATCTTCGGGAAACTTAGACAATTTAGTTGTATTAAGAGACAGTTCACAAATTTCTGTTCAAGATCTCAACTTTTATTATGGCAATAAGCACCGCCTCAAAAATATTAATATTTCATTCCGTAAAAATAAAATTACGGCGCTCATTGGGCCTTCGGGGTCAGGTAAATCCACATTATTACGCACCATTAATCGTATTTATAGTCTTTATCCTGAACAAAAGGCATATGGCAGTATCATAATTCATGGTAAAAATATTTTAGAATCCAATGTGGATTTAAATGAATTGCGCACAAAAGTAGGTATGGTTTTTCAAAAACCAACACCATTTCCCATGACTATTTTTGAAAATATTTCTTTTGCCGTTAAAATGCATGAAAAATTATCTAAAAAAGAACTTAATCAACGTGTTGAATGGGCATTGCGCGCCGCTGCACTTTGGGATGAAGTAAAAGATCACCTTCATTCTTCAGGTTTAGGCTTATCCGGTGGGCAGCAACAACGTCTTTGTATTGCACGTACCATTGCCGTAAAACCTGACATTCTACTTTTAGATGAACCTTGCTCCGCTCTCGATCCCATTTCTACTCAAAAAATTGAACAGTTGCTTATGGAACTTAAAAAAGATTTCACTATTGTTATGGTAACGCATAATATGCAGCAAGCTATGCGTGCCAGCGATGATACTGTTTTTATGAGTAATGGCGAAATAGTAGAAGCTTGTGATACAAAAACATTCTTTTCTAATCCAAAAGACAAGCAATCACTTGATTATGTACATGGGAAATTTGGTTAATTTTTATACTGGTTTGATGTCTTTTATAATACGAGATAGACTTTCAAAAACTACAGTTTTTTGAAGTTTATTTGGAATAAATGTAACTTGGTTATTTTTTTCTTCCAAGATATGATTTAAAATCATATCTGCGATCATCACTTCACCATCTTGTCTGCCTAATTCACTTTGTAATAAAAGTGCAATTTCTTCTCTTTTAAAAGTATTTTGATTATTATTTTTACGACTGATGCGCGCCAATGTGCTCATCCAGGGATGAAATTTTTTAGAAACAAATACTGTTGTTCCTTTTTTAAAAATATTGATTGAAAATACAGCATATTCTTCAAGTAAAGCGGCATTTGGTTTTACTAATATTTTTCCATATTTTTTATCGTTAATTTCTTTTACAAGTCCACAATCAACAAATGCTTTATACATACTTTCTAGGTAACTATATTTTTTCATTAAAATGTTTTCAGCTTGAGTTAAAAAATCATTTGTTAGGAAAATGGGCTCATTACTATCATTCATTATTGTGCCTTTTCGAATTAAGGCCGCAAGTAAATATGAAAGCTGCGCACAATGATGATGTGATGTTCCTATATTGCGAATTAAATTTTTTTCACTTAACTTTGTCGTCACTAAAAGTTCATTGACATGTTTTAAGCGTCCAATGGCATCTTTCATAACCGCTTGGCACCAACCCGGCAGAGTTTTAAAGGCTTCACTTAAGCCTTCGCTTTGATAAAAAATAGCCGTTGTTCCCGTAATGGCGCGTGCGGAAGCTGTGCGGGGTTCTTTTGAAAATAGTGTAATAGTACCAAGAACATCTCCCGGATTTAAAGTTCCCAAAACGACTTCTGTATTTTCACGTACGCGATAAATTTCAATTTGTCCTTCTTGGACATGATAAATTCCGTTGGTGGCATCACCTTCATTGAATATGATCTGCATGGGGGCAAAAGTGAGTGTTTCTGGTTTCACGATGCGCCCGTCCATGTGGGGGGCAACGCTGCTTTTAATGCCTCAACAATTTCTTTTCTATTTAATTTACCGACATAAGCGTCGGCTCCTGCTTGTTTGGCACGATCTTTATTAACGTCACCGGTTAAACTGGAGTGCAAAATAATGGGCATTTTTTTCAATTTTTCATTACCACGAATGCGTTTTACGAAGGAATAACCATCTAATTTTGGCATTTCAACGTCGCTGACAATAAGTTGAACTTTGCTTAAGTCGGAACCTTCTTCCGCGGTGCTTAAATCTTTCCAAGCGGCTTCTGCATTTGTATATTCGATAATATCTAATTGCATGCCTCTAAGTAATTCACAAATGGCGCGGCGCGCTGTGGGAGAGTCATCGACCACAAGAATGAGAGGTCGTTTTGAAGCCGCTGGTGCGCTTGCGCCGCCAAGAGATCCTCCTTGGTTTGGCGCAGAGGCACCACTTTGTGAAGCTCCTTCAATGGCATAAGCCGATGTGCCTTGCCCTCCACTTCTGCTTTCAATATCAAGTAAAATACGTTCAAAATCCAAAATGAAAATGAAATCTTGATTTTCAATGAGCATCATTCCCGTAATGGTATTAAAAGCATCGCTTGAAGGTGGTAAGACCTTATCCCAGCTCACACGGCGGATGCGCCGGGTTCCGGCAACAACAAATCCTGCTTTGCGGCTGGAAAACTCAGTGACAATAACCTGACTGGAAGGAGTGACGGGTTCATCATCGTAGCCGAGAGCTTTTGCTAAATGAATGGCAGGAATGGGTGCTCCCCTTAAATTAAATACGCCCAAAACTTCGGGAGCATTTGTCAAACAGGGAACAATGATGGGCAAACGAATCACTTCGCGCACTTTTGCAACATTCACGCCGTAAAGAATAGGAGTTTTTCTATCTGATGTGGGAACAACACTGGTTTTAGTCGCAGTGAATTCGATAAGTTCAAAAATGTTGCTACCCACTTGAAACATGGGTCTGCCAATGGCCACGAAGTCGTCTCCTAAAATACATGATGAGCTGTTAACCTATCGGTAATTTCAGAAGATTCTGGAGGAAAGTTCGTTACTCCGGTGTCTTTTTTTCTTTTTCTTCGGTTTTAATTTTGTCGATGTCATTTACGCCGCGGCAAATACTTTCAAAAATCACTCTTTTTTGCAATTGGGGGGCATTTAAAATAATTTTCATACTCTGCTGATCGGCTCCTTTTTCACTAAGAAGTTTGAGGGATAACAGTTGAATCAAAATTTCTTCACCGTCATCTCGTCCCAATTCTTTTCCAATGAGTCCTCCGAAGGTTTGTTTTAAAAATGTTCCGTTACTTTCTTTGTAACGTTTATTTATACGAATGAGTCCACTAATCCATTTATGAGATTTTATAGGAATAAATCCGCCGATTCCTTTTTTTGCAATTGTAGATGAAAATACAGCGAAATCTTCAATGAGTTGAACATTAGGTTTTAAAATAATATTTCCATATTTTTTATCAAATATGACTTTTATTAGTCCTCCTGAAGAAAATAAATTAAATATTTTTTCAACATAATCAAATTTTTTATTAAGAATAATTTCACCATTAATAAGAAATGATTTTAAAGGGTAAATTTTATTATCATCGTGTTCAATGGTGCCCTGTCTTACAAAAGCAGCAAGCAAATGAGCTAATTGAGCGGCATGCTGATGAGGTGAGCCTGTGCTTTTAATGAGTCTTCGCTCGTTCATTTTTGAATCAACGAGTTGTTGACCCATATTATTTATACGTTCTGTAGCTGCTTTAACAAAAACTCCTACTATGGGGTTCACTTCATTAAAAAAAGGTGTAATGGCTTCGACGGGGTAGAATAGGGCAACGGTTTGTATAATTGTGCGTGCGGTAACAACATGTCTTTCTCGGTTGATGGATGTGGCAAGTCCAATAATTTGACCTCGGGAAATTTCTCCTAGTGGAATTTCAAATCCTTCGACAGTTTTGTAGAGTTCCACTTTTCCTTCTTGAATAACGTAAATTCCTTTGGTTTCATCCCCTTCTTGTACGACTATTGTTTTTGGTGGTAGCACAATACTTGCGTTTTTCACTCATATTACCTTATTAGCAACTAAACAGATAATGACTCATGATACTTTTCGGAAATTAAGTTAAAATCTATATTAAAGTTAAATTGACTTAAGATTTTTTTGCTTTATCATTTTTGAATTTTGTATAATATATTTAAGTTGTTTATAGATTTTATGATTTTTTAATTTTCCTCAAGGAGAGAGGCATGATTTTAATAGAGATTCTCTTAAAAATAACTTATTATTTATTATATTTTTATATGTTATGTTTAATTATCACTGGAATTTTAAGTTTAGTGGGTGCAAATCCCTCCAACCCATTAGTTGGATTTTTAAATGCTTTGACTTCTCCGCCATGTCGTTATGTTGTTAGAAAATTTCCAAAACTTATTGTGAGAAGTCAGCATGGATTTTACGATTTATCGCCCATAGTTCTGATTTTGGCAGTGGGATGTTTGATGATAATTGTGCAAACAATTGCAAACCATCTAGGTTTTTTTGTTTAATTAATATTCCGCTTTAGGCACTCTACTGTTACTTTGAGAAAAAGAAGTGATTCCTAAAATCGATTCTCTTAAAATATGTGCCGCACTTCCTGATAATTTTTGTGTAAATAAATCAGAAAAAGATTGAATATCTTCATAATAAAATAAATCAGGAGCTGTTTTAAATTTTGCAAGTGAAGCAACTTGCTCCAAAGCGGTTTGTTTTGTTCCCACAGCGTCGACTAATTTTAAATTAAGTGCTTGAGGCCCTAATATAACGCGTCCATCGGACATGAATTTCATTGTGGAATCGCTTGTTTTACGTGCTTGTTTCACGTCGTCGGCAAATTGCATGCGAGTTTCTTCTATTAATTCTTGAAGATATTGCTTGTCTTTTTCTGTCATGGGACGAGTGGGAGAGCCTGTGTCTTTCAAGGCTCCTGTTTTAATCACAACAGGATTGACCTTTAAAAATTGTATGAGTTTGTCCGCTTCAAAGCCATTCATGATGACCCCAATGCTGCCAATAATACTGCCGCGATTAGCAACAATTTTACTTGAAGATGCACTGGAATAATAAGCACCACTTGCTGCGACTTCTCTAACATAAGTTACAATGGGTTTTTGCTTTGTGATGTCTTTGATGGTGTCGTAAATTTCTTGGCTTGCTACAACGGAACCGCCTGGGCTATTTACTTCGAATAAAATGCCAATAGCGTTTTTGTCATCACGAGCGTTGTTTAATTTTTGAATCACATTTTCGGCGATATCGCTAGAAATTTCGCCTTCAAGTCGAATGCCTGCAATATAGGGGCTGTTCAAATGTGGCAAGGTAAAGGATAATTTGCTCGCCATGGAGGGATTTAATGATGTGGAAATAGATTTCATGCCACTTGAAATAGAGTATATGGCAAAACCAGTGATAAGGCTTAGTAATAGAATAAAAGCGATGGTGAGGGCACCAATAGTTGCAAAAACAGATTTTATGGTTCCGAGAAATTTGTTTGAACGTTTTTCGGGGGGGTGATTTTGATCGTGAGATAAAGAATTCATAGTATCCTTCCAAAAGAAATTGAATTTAAATACCTTACAAATAAATAAACTCTTGAAACTTTGTTAGATTAACACAAAATTTCAAGAGTGCGTGTATATTTCGGGGGCATTAAATTAATATTGCTATTAATTGCTATCCTTTGTTGCTTTCGCGCGTGCAAATGCTTCGGCAAAGCTATTTTGTGGAGCGTCACTATTTAATGCTGCTTGAATGACTTTGTTGTGAGTTTCATCAAGGCCGCGTGTTGCTGCTTTTTGTGAAAGCTCAAAACGACGTTCTGCATAATCGACGCTGAGAATAACATAATCAATTTCAGTATCGATAGCAACGCTTGGGTTTTCAAGTTCTGTTGTGTGAACAAGACCTTCAACGCCCGGAGCGATTTCAACAAAGGCACCAAATTCAGCCATGCGTGTTATTTTACCTTTTCCTTTTGTACCAGGAAGAAGTTTTTTCGCAGCAACTTCGTAAGGGTCTTCGCCTAATTGCTTAATGCCAAGTGAAAAGCGCATATTTTCAACATCAATTTGAAGAACTTTAGCTTCTACTTCATCACCTTTTTTGTAAAGGTCTTGAGGATGCTTAATGCGTTCTGTGTAGCTGATGTCGGAAACGTGGATTAAACCGTCAACACCTTCTTCGATACCAACGAAAATGCCGAAGTCTGTGATGTTACGGATTTTACCGCGTATAACATCATTTACTTGGTATTTTTGAGTTACGATTTCCCAAGGATTTGGTTCTGTTTGTTTCATGCCAAGAGAAATGCGGTGGTTTTCGAGATCAACAGCAAGAACAACAACTTCAACTTCGTCGCCGATGTTTACAATTTTGCTTGGGTGTTTGATACGGCGGTTCCAAGTCATTTCAGTAACGTGGATAAGGCCTTCAACGCCGGGCTCAAGTTCAACGAAAGCGCCGTAGTCTGTAAGGCTCACAACTTTACCGCGGAGGCGTTGTGCAGAAGCGTATTTTTCAGCAACAGAAACCCATGGGTCGTTTTGAAGTTGTTTCAAGCCGAGAGAAACGCGGTTGCTTGAAGGATCGAAGCTGAGTACTTTGACGTTGATTTCGTCGCCGACGTTGAGAACTTCGGAAGGACTGTTGAGGCGTCCCCATGACATATCTGTGATATGGAGAAGTCCGTCAATACCGCCGAGATCGATAAACGCGCCGTAGTCAGTGATGTTCTTAACGATACCAAGCATGGAAGAGCCAACTTGAAGACCCTTAAGAGTTTCGCTGCGCATACGCTCACGATCTTGCTCGAGAAGAACACGGCGAGAAAGAACGATGTTGCCACGTTTTTTATTAAACTTAATGATTTTGAATTGAAGAACTTGGCCAAGAAGTTTTTCAAGGTTGCGTACGGGACGTAAGTCCACTTGAGAACCAGGAAGGAATGCTTTCACGCCAATATCAACAGAAAGACCGCCTTTTACGCGACCCACGATTTTGCCTTCAACAAGTTCGTCTTTTTCAAATGCTTCAGAGATGCGATCCCATGCTTTGAGCATGTCTGCTTTGTCTTTAGAAAGAACAAGTTCGCCTTCGTCATCTTCAAAAACGTCAACAAAAACGTCAACCACGTCGTTCACTTTAAGGGTGAATAAACCTGTTTCGCCTGTGAATTCACTTTTTGGAATTTCACCCGCAGATTTGTGGCCGATGTCGATAACAACGCTGTCATCTTTGATTTCGATGATGCGGCCTTTAACAACTTGACCTTCTTTAATAACGTTTTGTGACTCTTCTTGAGCTTTGAAAAGAGCAGCAAATCCATCTGGCATTTCTTCTTGAGATAAGAAGTCAACGTCTTCGTCGAGCCATTCGAGGGAGTTGTAATTTACTTTTTTCTTAGAGATATCGGAGTGGAGACTTGCCATATGAGCAGAATACCTTTCTAGTGTGCCGCAAAACATTTTGATTAAGGTTGTTGTTTTACGGGAAAAAGCCAATAATTTGGCATGGTTAAATACGGATACGCAGGTTCATGCGTAATTCCGCATGAACGTAGCATATTCATATCATTTTGTATAGTTTAATTATTATTTCTTCTTTTGAGCACGCTTAAAAGCCGATGCAAAAATACTTGTTTCTTCTCGATTGGTAGGAACTAAGATTTTTGCTTCATGGGACTTATATTCTTCCCATTGTTTCATGAGATTTTTGTCTTCATCACTCATAGCAGAAATATCATCGCGTTTTTTGCCTTTGAATTTATTCATGAGTTCTTCAGGCATAGGTCCTTTAATAGATAAACTCAAACGACGGGATCCTAAATCGGCTGCAAGCACATGCACTTTGACGGCCTGACCTTCGGAAAGCATTTCTTTGGGATGGCTAATGCGTTTTTCCCAAGTAATTTGGTGAATAGGAACAAGGCCATCGACGCCTTCGGCTACGTTGACAAAAGCGCCGCCGTCAATCATGCGCACCACAGTTCCTTGTAAAATTGCACCAGGATGTAAGCGGGTGGCGTTGGCTATCCAAGGATCTTCGTTAGCGTCCTTTAGGGTGAAAGCAATTTTAAGTTTAGGTGCGCGTTCTATTTTTATGATTTTTACATTTACTTGTTCACCTAAGCGTACAATTTCTTCGGCTTTTTTAATTCTTTTCCAAGCAAGTTCGCTTAGAGGAATAAGGCCTTCTACGCCATCAATAGAGGCAAACGCGCCAAAATCCACAAGGCGTGTGATGGTTGCTACGTGGCTTTGACCCACTTCGAGTTTTTCAAGAATTTGTGAAATTTTGCTGTCCATTTCCTCACGCAAAATAGCTTTACGAGAAAGAACGATATTGCGTCCTTTCATTTCGGTAATGTTGAACTTAAAGGTGTTTCCAACAAAAATTTCAGGGTTATCAAAATGAGTGATGTCCATTTGTCCTAGAGGTACAAAGCATCTTTTAGAGCCTACTGTGGCTTCAAATCCGCCCTTAATCACTTTTTCTACTTTTGCTTCCACAGGAATATGTGCTTCATAAGCGTTTCTTAGTAAGGAGTCATCGACTTCATTGCGGCGTAGAGTGCGTGTCAATAAAATTTCGGATCCGTTATCGGAACGGACAAAAGCGGATATTTTTTCTCCCACCTTGGGAGTGGAAAGTCCTGAGCTGGTAAATTCATCTGTTGATAAGGTCGCTGAACTTTTTCCACCCAGGTCAATAAAGACAAACTCGGGACTCGTGGAAATGACAGAGCCTTCAACGGATTCGCCCATACGATAACGGCGAGAGGAAGGAATATTCTTATCATCCTGAAGGAGTTGTTCAAATTCGTTTGTTTCTTCTGCTGCACCAGCGAAAGGATCGCGGGCATTTTCTTCTTTATCGAAGTACCTAAATTGTGCCATGGGTGGTTCGTCCTTGTTGATTGCTTTAACTTATGCGCCAAGCATTAAGAAGCCTTTTGTGCCATAATGTGGATATAAGATCAAATGTTATGGAAGGAGGCGAGGCTTGCTTCAATTTTTTGTTTTAGTATTTTTAATAATTTTGAATTTTTCAGCAAATTCTGCTGCTTTCAAACCTGTTTTAAATTTGTTGGCTCCCATCGGTGTACTTTCCCCTAAGGTTATTGCTCAGTTTGAGGAGGAAAGTCGCTCCAATGTCCGCATAGAATTTGTAGGAAGTCGTTATGAATATGAATCACGTTTGCGAGCGGGATTAAGGAATTATGATGTTGTCATATCCGATGAACGTGTTTTACAAAGACTCTTCTTGCAAAGACAATTGCGTTCATTAAATGATGAAGCTATATTTTCAGGGACCATCAACGCGACCTATCCTCTTCAGAGTAAGTCGCGCTTGAATTTGGATGGGCGTTCCTATTTAACTCTCATGGCTGATCCCATGGGTATTGCCTTTAATAAAAAGAATTTTGTATTAAAGAGAGGCCAAGTTTCTTGGGATTGGCTTATTAATCCCGATGAAAATCCCTATTGGCGGCAAAGGGTTTTTGTCTCAAATTTTCCTAAACACCAACTCCTTTTAGCTTTACTCGCCACGAGCAAAGAGATTACGACTTCATCCTGGTTTATACCCGAACCAACTTTAAAATGGCTGCAAAGTTTGAAGTTACAAAGTGCAAATATAGACTATCCTTTAGAACTTGCTTTTTTAGGAAATAAAATTGAAGCTGCGGTCATATTTCGCTCAGATTATTTAAAATTAAAAAAAGTGATTTCTGATTTAAAATTTGTCGTTCCTGCAAAAGTAACGTATTACGATCGCATGGGTGTTGGTATTGTATCAGATACGGTTCAAGAGCCTTTAGCGCAAAGCTTTGTTAAGTTTTTGAATAGAAGAAAAGAAAATTTAATTGTTAATGAAAACTTTTTGAATTTTAATACTTTAAATTTTGAAGGTTCTGCCACAAAAAATTGGGTGCTTTATGATGATGATATCCCAATCCCAAGAAGAATTGAAAATATATTAAATGAATTTTATAAAAAATAATTAGGTATTTTCATTTGAAAAATAATTAATCTTTTAAAAGGAATTTAAAATGGATTATTTAAGAATATTTGTCGTGTTTGCTTTTTTGATTTTTTCTTATATTTATTTATGTATATCATTTATTAAAATGCTCCATCCTAAAAGAAATTATTTAATTTACATAAGTGTTTTTATATTCATGATTATTGTTAATGCGGGATTTTGGGGGATGCGGTATTTGCGATGGCAAGGTAATATTCCAGAAAATTTTTATTATATTGAATGGATAAGTTATACATTATTAGGTTTTATGTTTTTTCTCTTAACTTGTTTTTTTGTTGCTGATGTTTTATTTTTATCGAGATATATATTTTATTTTTTAAGAAGAAAAAATCATTTAAAAAATAGAAATTCAAAAATTGATATAAATAGAAGAAGTTTTTTACAATTTATAGCACTAGGTTGTGCTAGTATTATAAGTGGAATTGCTTTTTATAATGCCAGAAAAATTCCTGATGTAAAAAAAGTTTTTGTTCCACTAAAAAATTTGCATCCCGATTTAAGATCATTTCAGGTGGTGCAGCTTACCGATTTTCATATAGGACAAACAATTGGCCTGAATTATGTTGAGGCGGTGGTTGAGCGCGTTAATTCTTTAAATCCTGATGTTATTGTCATAACAGGTGACCTCGTCGATGGCTTTGTCGATCAAATAAAAAACTTTGTTGCGCCCCTAGGCAAATTAAAAGCAAAATATGGTGTTTATTACGTCACAGGAAATCATGAATATTACTGGGATTCATTAGGTTGGATTGAATATATGAAATCTTTGGGAAGCATTTATTTAGGGAATGAAAATAGAAGTTTTAATGTCGGTGATGCTCATGTTGTCATTGGAGGATTGACAGATTTAAGAGCAGAGAATTTTGACCCTAAGCAAAAAATGGATCCGGAAAAATCCATTGTGGGGGCTTCTTCTCAAGCACATTTAAAAATTTTACTCGCCCATCAACCCAATAGTGCTTTTGAAGCTGCAAAACTGGGTTTTTATCATCTACAAATATCAGGACATACGCACGGCGGTCAATTTTGGCCAGGGACTTGGCTTATTCATCTTATTCAAAGCTTTAGAGCAGGACTTACAATGTATGAAAATATGTGGGTTTATGTGAGCCGTGGCACAGGATATTGGGGGCCGCCCGCACGACTGGGCTCTGATTCAGAAATCACACAGATATTTTTTACAAACGTATAAAGTAACAAAATGGATTTAAGCAGGCTTTATACCTAAGTTCTCAATATTGCTTTCGTCATCTAGTTTTGTTACTTTTGGAATTCCTGGGATGTCGAGATATTTATCTGTTCCCATTTCATAAATTTTAATGGGATCAATGTGTTTGTAGCGATAACTTCTAATTTCACAATAAGCAAGACCATGTAATAAGGGTAAAATATCGTAGAATAAAGTTTCGGGAACAAAAGGTGAAGCATCTTCTTTCATACCTAGAGACATAATTAAATTTCTTGAGCTAATAGTGCGCGGCATGTCAGCTAATTTTTTTGTTACGTTAAGAAGATCGATAGATTTTTTTCTTCCCGCATGTTGAATTTCAAGCTTTTGATTTGTTACTGAAGAAAGAAGATTATTTCTTCTGCCAAGTTCTTCGCGCCAGTCTATCTTTTTTTGTGCTTGACAATAAATGGTACCTTTTAAAAATTCATCTATATTTTTTTCAATAATATGCTTGACAAGTTTTGAATGTAAAATAAATGATTTTGTAAAATAATTTTTGCTTTCATAATTGATAAGTCTGCCATCAAATATTTGCTTTAAATCGAATCCGGCAAAAGAATAATCGGGCAAAGGATACACTGTGTCGACACGATCTGCGATAAGATCTTTTACAATGAGACAATCATCTTTATGCGATTCAACTTGAAATAAAGAATGTCTAAAGTTTCGAAATTGCTCAAACTTAACAATTTCATCTAATGAATAACAACTTTGGCCATTGTAAAGAAAGGTCTCAAAAACGGTTGATCCTGAAAATCCTTCTGACAGTCGATATTCAAAAACAAAAAATTCTTGAAATGAGGACATACGTTGTTCAAAAAAAGGATCATCATCGTTTACTTTTCCAGTTGAAATTGTAAAGAGTTCACGCGCAATTTGTCTTTCTAGCTTAAATTCTGGTTTTAAAGAATATTCAGATAAAATACGTAATATGTCTTGACAATGATGAGCAGGCATAACAATCCTCTTGAACAATCATCTTCTTTAAAGACATAATTTATTTTTGAATAAATTACGCTTTTCCAAATATAATTTCTTCAGTTTCTTTAGAAATAGACTTCAGTACTTTACTGATCTCAAAGACCTCAGTAGCAGCTATAACTGATTTTTCGGCGTTTGATAAGTTATTAATTGCAGAGGAGTCAATTCTTGCCATGGCAGTAGCAATTTGTTTTACACCAATTTCTTGTTCCTTTGTTGCTTCGGTAATTTGTTGCATTTGCGTATTGATGTTGTTTACATCAACTGTAATTTTTTCAAATGTTGTGGCAACCGATTTTGTTTTTTCCTGACCTTCCGATACGCGTTGCACTGTCAAATGTAAAATTTCTTGCACACTGTTTCTGCTTTTTTCGAGAAGTTCTCGAATTTCATTTGAAGACTTTCCACTGGTATTTGCTAAATTTCCCACTTCTTCAGCAACCACAGCAAATCCTTTGCCATATTCACCAGCTCTGGCAGCTTCAATGGATGCATTTAATGATAATAGTTCCGTTTTAGAAACAATTTCATTAATTACCATGGTTTTGCTTTCAATTTGTTTGATAATGGTTTCAATATCAGAAAGTCTTTGGCTGGATTCTTGAATGGACTCCATTGCTGACACCATTCGTGTTACAGCTTCTCCTCCTTCTTTTGTTCCGTTAGCAATAATGTGTGCTAACTCATCGGATTGCTCTGTGAGCTTAGAAGTGCGTGCGATCATGCTTGTTACTTCGGCAATAGCAGCTGCCGTTTCTTGTATGGAATCGGCTTGTGATTTAGAAGAATTTCCAACTTCTTCACTCATTTTTGATAGATTTAAAGATTTTGTTTCCATCTCATTAGATGAATTTAGGAGAGAGGCCGATAATTTTGCTAAGGGAACAGTCATGGAATTTGAAAATAATGTTGCAATGATCATAAGAAATATGAAAATTAAAGCACATATTATGGATATTTCAATAATATAACTTGTTTTTTGCGCCGCAATGTCATCCATATAAACCCCTGTTCCAATAGTCCACTTCCATTCAGTAATAGGAGCGATATAAGATATTTTTGGTAGAAATTCTGATGTTCCAGGTTTTTTTGCGGTATAATAAAAATACTCTCCAGGAGTATTTTTATCAATAATATTATGAAGTCTTTTAAGCATTTCTGGATCAGTTGGTTGAATTTGGTTTTTGTTTTCGGGTCTTGTGGGGTTAACAATTTGTCTTTGATCATAGTCATCAATAAAAATGTAATTTCCATCATCAAAACGAAGGGCTTCGACGTTTTCTGATGCCGCTTCTACAGCTTCGGCGTGAGTTAACTCACCATTTTTTTCTAATTTAATATATTTATAAACAATACCAGCCGCAGATTCCGTAAGAGCTTTTATTTTATTTTGTTTTTCTAAAAGAGAACGGTCGAGTGCGTCATAACATAAGAAAAATAGAACAATAGTAAAAATGACTATAATTAAAACATTCCAGAGGGTCATTTTTTTTCTGATACTAAATTTTTTCAGCATCAATAACTCCTTATGTCATGAACAATAATTGTGTAAAACTAAATAGACTTCTTATTTGATAAGATCTAAGAAGTGTAATTTCCAATTTTTAGATAAATATTTGATGACTTCTTGTGCTTTTACGCTATTTCCTGCACCATCAAGAGGTGGTGAAAAGACCGCAATTGCCATTTTGTTTGGAATGACGGCAAGAATTCCGCCACCGACACCACTTTTTGAGGCGACGCCCACATTTACCCACCATTCACCGCTGGTTTCATAAAGACCATTAACGGACATTTCTGCTACAACATCTTTTACGTATTCTGTTTGTAAAATATTTTTCTTTGTTATGGGATTGGTACCTTGATTTGCTAAAGTAGCACCAATCATAGCCAATTGTTTTGTCGTGATCATGATTGAGCATGCTTTTGTATAGCGATCGAGAGCATCAAGAGGATCTCCTCCCATCATACCGTAAGCATTTAGTAAATCGGATATGGCTTTATTACGCAGATTTGTGGAGGATTCTGATTTGTAAACTGCTTCGCCAAAATAAGGTTTTTTTTCACCACTTTTGCCTTCAGCTAATTGTTGTACGAAATTTAAAGCCTTTTGCCATTTTTCATTGCTATCTTTTCCTTTGACAAAGCTTGTGACTTGAATTGCTCCCGCATTCACCATAGGGTTTTGTATGTGATTTTGAGTGGATTCAAGCGCTTGAATAGAATTAAATTTTTGCCCTGTTGCATTGAGTCCTACTTTAATATTTAATTTTTCTCCATTGTCTTTTAAAGCTAATCCATAAATCAGAGGCTTCGAAATGGATTGAATGGAAAATGTCGTTTCGGCATCGCCAATTGATTCTATTTTTCCATCTACTGTGGCAATAGCAATACTAAATAAGGAGGGGTTTACCTTTGCTAAATCAGGAATATAATCGGCGTTTTTACCCTCTTTAATTCCTTTAAATTTTTGATAGCTTTCGCTAATTCCTTTTTTGATATCTATAGCAGCATCAGCGGCATGAATTGAAAAATTTATTGTCGCAGATATAATTACCAAACTTAAATTCGCTACAAAATTTGATTTTTTCATTAAAATTCCTTTCCCTTTATTTTCAAACAATGATTAAATAGTTTTATGGCTTATTTATTTTAAGGGATTTTTTAATTTTTAAAAAACGTCAAAAAAATGATTGCATTCCTAATATATTTTTTGCTATTTTAGTTATTTTAATTTTTTAAATGGTTTCATGAATAATAAAGAAATGCCTGAAAGTATTAAGGTTACAAAGATATATAAAGTAAAAGAAATAAGACTTACGGAATAAATCAATCCGAAAGCAGCTGAAGCTGCAATTGCAATTGTAAAATAAATAAACGCGGAAAGAGCAGAAGCGATTCCTTTAGACTGCCTTGTGGAATCTAGAATGATGCGCATAAATGGCGCCGAAAGAATACCATAACCGAGGTTAAAAATTGAAATAGATATGATTAAAAGAAGCAAACTTTGTGGATTTAATAATGAGAACAATACGGAAAGGCATGATCCTACAAAAGTGATGGTAAAACCAATAAATAAACAATTCATAGAGGAAAACGATTTTGAAATATAACGTAACAAAAATGTTCCCAAAATAAATGATAAAAAAACAGGAATTTGGATTAAGCCAAATTCTGTCTTATTAAGCCCTAATAAATGAATTAAAATTATGGGAGAACTGGCTATCCAAATCATAATAGCGCCGAAGGAAAAGCCAAAGCTGATGCTGCCAAAGGTAAATTTTCTATTTTTTAAAAGATCTAAATAATTATGAAAAATAAGGTTTAACTTCATTTTTACTGATTTATTTTTAGTGAGAGTTTCTGGCATGGTAAACCACAATCCGACAAGCCCAATAAAGGCAAGAAGAAATGTACTCATAAAAATAAAGCGCCAACCTGCAAATAAAATAACAAGACTTCCTAGGAAGGGGCCTAACATGGGTGCAAATAAAGCAACAGAAGCCATCCAGGATATGACGTGAATGGCTTCTTTTTCATCATAAAGTTCATGAACGCAGGCGTATCCTGCTACACCAATAAAGCAGGGACCCATTCCCTGAAGGATACGAGCAATAAAAAATTCAAGCATATCAGTTGCATACATGCCAAGGACATTTCCTACTAAAACAAGAAATCCCCCTGCAAACATGGTTATCCGGCGACCATACTGATCGGAAAGGGGGCCTACGAGCAGTTGGATTGAAAGAGAACCAAACAGAAAAATAGAAAGTGATAAGGGAATGAGAGCATCGGTATGATTAAATTCTTTAACAACATCAACCAAGGCAGGCAGAATCATGTCATTTGACAAGTAAACTGCAAACTCAAAGAGAACTAAAAAAATAAGAAACAAAATGTGGTGATGTTTTTTTTTCATCATTCTACATCGGAAAGGTTTAGTATCGCCATGAATGCTTCTTGAGGAATTTCGACACTTCCCACTTGCTTCATCCGCTTTTTGCCTTCTTTTTGTTTATCTAGCAACTTTCTTTTACGCGATATATCACCGCCATAACATTTTGCGGTCACATCTTTACGCATGGCGCTTAAGGTTTCACGAGCAATGACCTTGGAGCCAATAGCAGCTTGTAAGGGAACTTCAAATTGTTGTCTTGGAATCACTTCTCTTAATTTTTTAACTAGCAAACGGCCTCTTTCGTAGGAGCTGCTTCTGTGCACAATACAGGAAAGCGCATCGAGAGGATCGCCATTGACAAGGATATCCAGTCGTACCAAATCACTTTCTTTATAGTCATGAAATTCATAATCCATGCTGGCATAACCGCGGGAAATGCTTTTAATGCGATCAAAAAAGTCAAAAACCATCTCATTTAAGGGCAATTCATACTGCAGCATGACACGGCTTTGCGTGAGATATTCCATTTTTGTTTGAATGCCGCGTCGTTCCGCTAAAAGCGCCATGACGCTTCCAAGATGTTCTTGAGGCATATGAAAGGTTGCTTTGACAAGGGGTTCCAAAAATTTGGCAATGTTTGCAGGAGGTGGCAAATTAGCAGGGTTATCAACTCTTAATTCTTCTCCTTTTGTTGTTTGGACAATGTAAACACATGTAGGAGCGGTGAAAATAACATTCATATTATATTCACGTTCTAGACGTTCCTGAATGATTTCCATGTGCAATAAACCTAAAAATCCGCAGCGAAAACCAAAGCCCAAGGCAACGGATGTTTCGGGTTCATAACTTAAAGAACTGTCGTTGAGTGTGAGTTTGGCGAGAGCATCTTTTAAAGCTTCAAATTGGTTTGTTTCCACTGGGAAAATCCCTGCAAAAACCATTTGTTTTGCTTTTTTAAATCCGGGTAGAGGTTCTACAGTCGAATGAGCATGGGAAATGGTGTCGCCAACACGAGAGTCCTTCACATCTTTGACATTGGCAACAATATAACCCACTTCTCCAGCGCTTAAGCTTTCTCTTGGATAAGCTTTGACGCACATAATTCCCACTTTTTGCACTTCAAAGGTTTTGCCCGAGTGCATCATTTTTATTTGATCGCCTATTTTTACAATACCATCTACTACGCGCACAAGAACAATTACTCCTTGATAGGGGTCAAACCAGCTATCAAATATAAGGGCACGAAGATCTTTTTGACGCGTGTCTTCTGGTGCCGGGATAAATTGAATAATGGCTTCTAAAATGTCAGGAACTCCCATCCCTGTTTTGGCGCTGCATTTAATGGCATTCGATGTATCTATGGCGAGTTCTTCTTCAATTTGTAAGCAAACGCGCTCATAATCTGCACTCGGAAGGTCGGCTTTATTTATAACAGGGAGAATTTCAACATTGTTATCTCCCGCTAAGTAAACATTGGCGACGGTTTGTGCTTCTACTCCTTGAGTGGCATCGACAACAAGCAAGGCACCTTCACATGCTGTTAGGCTGCGGCTCACCTCGTATGTGAAGTCAACGTGACCCGGGGTGTCAATAAGATTTAAGGTGTAGATTTTGCCGTCTTTTGCTTTGTAATCTACGGTCGCGGTTTGGGCTTTGATGGTAATGCCTCTTTCGCGCTCCAAGTCCATGCTATCGAGTATTTGAGCTTGTTTATCACGATCGGCAACGGCGCCGGTGAGTTCTAATAAGCGATCGGCGAGAGTGGATTTTCCGTGATCGATATGCGCAATGATACAAAAATTTCTAATTAAATTTGGTTCTGCATTTGCTGTTTTGCTCATTCTTTTCTGCCTTAGTTAAAATAAAGTCTCGATATTGCCGATAGCGCAACCCAAGGGAACATACTTCAAAGTATGTCATTCGCAAGGACTGATATGCGCTTACGATGTGATTACCTATCATTAACAATATTTATCTGTATAATGCTACTTGCATTTTTTATTTCCTGCCAAGCTCCCATGAATTCGGAGGACATTGCGCTTCCTCCTGAGGTGCCTGTTTCTGAGTATGTCACTATACCTGTGAAACGTATTATTTTTAGCTACTATGATCATAAAAAATGGCGGATTGTGACGCAAGAAACGGAATATCAGGATGGAAACCGTATGAAATCATTGTCTTCCATGTGGATATTTGATTTTATGCCCTTAGAAATCATCGTTTTAGACAGTCCTCAAATTCATGAAGATTTCATTTATTCTTTCAATCCGGGAGATTTCATTGTCTTTCGCAAGACGAAAATTTTTCTGCCTTTTCAGGAAGTGGCTTATTCTGAAGAATATGACAACCTGTTACCTTCTTTATGTCAGGCGGGAGAATTTAGAGCCCTTGTACGCGTTGTCAGTCCTTTAAAATTTATAGGTATATCGGATGACGAAGCGGATGGGTTAGAAAGTCAAAATCCGCCACGCCCTTGGTTTTCACAAGGGAATGTAGTATGTTTAAAAATAATTCGATATTAATTTAAATGGCTTCACAAATTTGTAGATAAAAATTTAATTTGTATTTAAATAATACTTAAGTTTTTAGAATTTAGAAAATTAGGGTGTCTAAATGGGATTATTTACTAGAAAGATTTTACGAATATTTATTATTTTTTTATTTATAATGAGTGTTTCAAGTTCTTTTGCAGAAGAATGGAAGGGAGCTTGTGAAAAAAATTATCCTCCCTTTAATTACATTAATAAAAATAAAAAATTAGGAATGGATTATGAAATTATTAACCTTGTTATGAGAAAACTGGGAGTAAAATATTCTGTGCACAATGATTCTTGGGACAAAGTTCATGCACTTTTAAAAGATGAAGAAGTTGATTTCGCATGGCAATTTGTTTCGACTCCGGAAAGACAAAAACTTTTTTATTTAGTGGGACCTATTCGTTATGGTTTACATGCTTTTATGGTTCGAAAAAGCTCTACTATGATAAACTGGCATAAATTATCTGATTTTGACAAAAAAAGAATTGGCATTGTGAGAAAATATAATTATACAACCGAGTTTGATAATTATAAAAATTTTACTAAAGTTGAATTTGCTAATAATAATGATCTTATTATTGGCCTTACAAAAGGATTTGTTGATGCTATTATTGGCGATTTTTATACGTTATCTTTTGAAGCAAGGACAAATAATTATACAAAACAAGTACGATTTTTACCTTCTTCAGTTAAAAAAATTCCAAGATACGTTGCTTTCTCAAAAAAAAATAAAGATAAGTCTATTGCATTTGGTAATGCTTTAAAGACGCTTATTCAGACAGCTGAATATAAAGAAATAATTAAAAAATATAGTGCGCTTTAAATGTTACCTTTTAAATTTAAATATTATTTAAATGCATTTTTCCAGAATCTGATAACATGCGGCCCCGAGCTGTTCTTAAAATAAACCCGCGGTAAACTAAATAAGGCTCATAGACATCTTCTAAAGTGGATTTTTCTTCATTTAATGCAGCTGCAATGGCTTCTAATCCCACAGGACCACCTTGATAACGTTCCTCCATAATTTTAAGAAATTCTCTGTCCATCAGGGAAAGTCCTTCGGAATCGACACCCAGTCTATTAAGGGATTGATTGATTATGTCGCAATCAATTGTTACTTTATTTGAGACCAAAGCAAAATCAAGAACACGTTTTAATAATTGATTGGCAATACGCGGTGTTCCTCGGCATCTTTTAGATAATAAAAGAGCAGCATCTTCTTCAAGATGTGTGTTCATAATTTTAGCACTGCGCAATAAAATTTTAGATAAGGCTGCGGGAGTATAATAATCAAGATGTTCTTGAATACCAAAACGATCTCGTAAGGGAGCAGAAATGGCACCAGCACGGGTGGTCGCACCAATTATGCAAAAGGGGGGGAGATCAAATTTAACTGTGCGCGCGGTAGGTCCTTGGCCAATTAAAATATCGAGTCGCATGTCTTCCATTGCCGAATATAAAATTTCCTCTACATTTGCAGGTAATCTATGAATTTCGTCAATAAATAAAATAGTTTTTGACTCTAAGCTTGCTAATATTCCCATTAAATCGGCTGCCCGTTCTATAACGGGGCCTGATGTGACTTTCATTTGGCAATCCATTGTTTTTGCAATGATGCCTGCTAATGTTGTTTTTCCCAAGCCAGGAGGTCCATGAAATAAACAATGATCTAGCATTTTTCCACGAAGTTTTGCAGCTTGAGTATAGACTTTTAAATTTTCACAGATCCTCTCTTGACCGGGATATTCATCAAAATTTTGTGGCCTTAAATTAATATGAGGTTCTACGGGTTCCTTAGCTAATTCAGGAATGATAATTGAGTTATCAAATTTAGTATGAATACTCGATTCCATAATTTGTTACCTTAATGTTTTTGCAGAATGCGTTCCGATAATTTTGAGAGAGATTCTTTTAATGCGATTTCGATAGATATTTTTTCACCAAGTTGCATTCTTTGTTCAAAGCTGTGAACCACTTCACCATATTGCTTATCTTTGTATCCCAAATTTGACAAGGCGCTTTTTAAATCTTCGATAATTTGTTTGCGAATCAGTTTCTGTTCCATTTTGTGGGATACGTTTTGATTATCCATGATAGACGCCGCTAAATTTGATGAAATTTTAGTTTTTTGAATTTCTACATCATCTTTTTTGCGTGCCATTAATTTTTGCATTTTTGTTTTAAGTTCTAAAATAAGTCGTTCTGCCGTTTTAGGGCCAACACCAGGAATAGCAGTTAATTTTACAATTTGTCCACTTGTTATAATCTCACATAAATCATAACCATCTACTGGTCCTAGAAGCGCAAGTGCGGCTTTGGGGCCAACTCCCGAAACACTTGTCAATTCTTGAAATACTTTTTTATCAAATGATGAAGTAAAACCAAAGAGTCGGATGGAATCTTCGCGAACATAAGTTAAGATGCTGAGAGACACTTCTTGTTTTAAAGCAGGAAGTTGGCATAGAGTTGTCGCGGGGACTTCCACTTCATAACCAACTCCATTGACGTCGACAAGAATATATTCAGGCGATTTTTCAGCTAAAATTCCGCGTAGTGATCCCATCATAAACTTGTTCCTTTATAATTTAATTTTGCATTTTTGAACTTTAAAAAATACAAAACAAAATGTGAATGAGGATAAACTGCATTTGATTTTTATTTTATCGCTTAACATTTGAAATGAAAAGTTTTATAAATACCAATGACGAAAAAATGTTTCTATATAAAACATTTTTTTGGTTATTTATTTTGCTTAATGTCAATTGTCAATATAAAAATTCTTTATTGTATTCTAGACAAAATTTTAGAATTCGTGTTCGCTGCCTTTGAAGTCATTTAACTTAGGCCGTTTCTCAATTTGGAGAATTATGATGCGTGATATTTTGCTCGGCGAATTTTTAGGTTGTGCCTTTTTAATTTTATTTGGTGGTGGAGTTGTTGCAAATAATCTTTTAACCAAATCCAAAGGAAATAATGTAGGTTGGTTAGCAATTAGTGCAGGTTGGGGATTTGCGGTCATGGGTGGTGTGTTTGTTGCAAAATCAGCAGGCTCAATTCAGGCAGATTTAAACCCTGCTGTTACTTTAGCGAAATTTTTATTAGGCGGAATTTATTCTGTATCCGAAATTTTTCCTATCATGTTTGCTCAAATCACAGGATGCTTTCTTGGCGCTATTCTAGTGTGGTTAACTTATTTACCTCACTGGAAAGAAACTGAAGATCCTTCTTTAAAGCTGGCTGTTTTTTCGACAGGCCCCGCGATTCGACATTCTCCCTCAAATTTGATGGCGGAAGTCATTGGTACAACTATTTTAGTCTTTGGAATTGGAGCTATATTTGGAAAAGCTACTAATAATGGTGAAATTTCTCCGGCCATGGGTCCCTATTTAGTTGGTCTTCTTGTCTGGGCCATTGGACTTTCTCTTGGTGGTGCTACGGGTTATGCTATTAATCCTGCGCGTGATTTAGGGCCTCGCATTGCACATGCCTTGTTACCTATTGCAGGTAAAGGAAAATCAGATTGGAAATATTCTTGGATTCCTGTTTTAGGCCCTGTTATGGGTGGAGTTTTAGGCGCTTTTTTGTGTAAAATGTTTCTTTAAATAGAAGTAATAAAAAATTAATATCATTATTAATAATATAGCTCAAGATAAAATTCATTTAATTATTAATATATAATTCAAATTGCATAATGTGAAATTTAATTCATCAAAATTTTATTTAAAATATATAAATATGTTTGCAATTTTTTTCATGTTAAAATTTTGAACTGTCAATTATGGTATACATTTTTGGTAGTTTAAATATTATCACATTATTTATTTATTCTTATTATATAATATAATCTTAATTGAAATATGAAATTCAGAAAATTAATCTTAAAAAATAATAAGGAGATTTTTTTGTGGTATAGGGCGAAATTGTGGATATTTTTTCACATAGTCGCAATTTTAGTATTAATATTAGGATGCAATTACAACCCACTCGGAGGGAATAACTCTCATGTCGAGCAGGGTAATGCTCCTTTTTTAAGTACGCCGGCACCTTTTTTAATTAATGGAATTTTAGCAACTAGTAATGTTGTTTATTTAACTTGGAACACCTCCTTGAAAGCGGATGATTATACCGTTGTTTATGGAACTTCATCAGGAAATTATACGAATACAGCTGCAAATTGTGCCGCTTTCCAAGGGAATTCATGTACAATATCGAATTTAGTCAATGGAACACCTTATTATTTTAATGTCATTGCAAGAAATTTATTTGGTACTACGCAAGCATCCAATGAAGTTACTGTGACTCCAAATATTTTTACCATTATTGTAAAACCCAGTTCAGGAACAGCTTTAATTGTGTGGCCCGATATTGGTGGAGGGTTGGCAAGTACGAATTATACATTGCAATATGGAACTTCGCCCACAACAATTTCAAATTCTATATCTGGTATCAGCAGTCCTTATTTATTAACAGGTTTAACAGATGGTTTAACCTATTATTTTCAAATTATTGCAAGCAGTCCAGCGGGCACAGCATTAAGTAACATAGTTTCTGCTTTGGTTATTAGCCCACCACAAGCGCCGACTTTTGTAGGTACTCCCGGTGTGGCATCGTCAGGAATCACATTAAATTGGAATGCGGCAACGGGTTCAGGAACAATTCGATACACATTGTATCATAGTGCAAACCAAACGGGTCCTTTTGATTCTATTCCCACTTGTGCAAATTTAAGCGTGTTAACTTGTTTGGATCCGCGATCAAATTTAATAGGGGGACAAGTCTATTATTATTATGTTATTGCAACAAATGAAGGTGGAAACTCGCCTCAATCTTCACCTGCTTCCGCATTGTCTTATCCCTCGGTTCCGGGAGGATTGAGCGTAACAGCGGCGACCTCTGCGAGTAACATGCTGAGTTGGCAGCCTTCACTTGGCAATGGAAATGTGACTTATACAATTTATCGATCGACTTTGACTCCTGTTTCCTTAGCAGCAGGTAACATTGTAGGCAGTGTGACTTCTACGCCAACAACACCTCTTTTTAATTATACCGATAGCAGTTCTTTTATTGAAAATACAAATTACTATTATACAGTAACTGCAAGTAATTTAAGTGGAACATCTGTAAATTCTGATACCGTAAATATTATTTCTGCATTATCTACTGTGCCATCAAGTTTAAATGCTTCATCAATTTCATCAAATGGATTATCATTAGGTTGGACTTTTGCGCCCGCAGGTTCAGCGCCTGTGACTTTTAATGTTTATAGATCAAATAGTGCAATAACAACTTGGAATGATCCTGTTTGTTCGAATTGTAGCAATCCTTTTGTCGATTCCGGTTTATCAGAAAATACAAATTATTATTATATGGTCGAAGCAATCAATCAAAGACCTAATGCCGTTTCAGTGCAGTCAATTACTTATTCAGCAACAACGGCACTTTTTTATGCTCCTCAATTATATTCCGCAAGTACATTATCATCAAGTTCCATTTCTTTAAATTGGACAGCGGTTAATGGTAATGGAACAGTAACTTACGATGTATACCGTTCAACTTCGGGAAATACAGGTACATTTACAACAAAAATAAACACTTTACCATTAACTTCAACCTCATTAACAGATACGGGTTTATCAGAAAATACGACATACTGGTATATAATTAAAGCAAATAATTATACGCCAGCAAATATTTTAGTATCAACACTAAGTTCAAGTTCCATAAGTGCAACAACATTTATTAATACAGCATCAACTATAACGACAACGGCGACAACTGTTACTTCTAACTCAATGACTTTTAGTTGGTCTGCTGCATTAAATAATACCGCTGGTGTTTATTATGCAATTTTTCGTTCCACAGATGGTGTTTCTTATACACAGATTAATAATTCTATTATAACGACAACAAGTTATACGGATTCGGGTCTTACAGAAAATTCAAATTATTATTACAAGGTTTATTCCTACAATGGAGTTAAGGGGCAGCCCTTAATAATTTCGGCAGCTCAAATGTTTACCACGCAAATTGTGACTGCTCCCACATTAGTAATAGATTCTGTTTCCACGAATTCAGTTAACTTACAGTGGAATAAATCCATTGGAAATGCTTCTGTTTCTTATAATGTTTATCGTTCTTTAGCATCTAATGTGAGTTCATCGAGTACAGTGATTTGTACAAACTTAGTTTCGTCAGTAAATTCGTGTTTAGATACAAATTCAGTTAGTGCAAGTCAAACTTATTATTATATTGTTACAGCAAAAAATTCAGTAAATACAGTTGTTTCTTTAAGTATTTCTGTAGTTACTTTACCAAATATTCCATCTGTACCTACGGTAACAGCAGTGGACGGAAACGTAACAATTATTTGGCCACAAAGTGCATCTCCAGGAAACGCTTCGTTAATTAAATATGTCGTCAGTCGGTCGCGCACGATAGGTGGAATTTACACTACCGTGAGCAATTGCGATAATATCAGCGATAATAATGGAGGAATTTGTATAGATAGCGGAGTTGCCGTTGATGGTTTTCCGTATTATTACACAGTTTCTGCATCCACACAGGTCGGGCAAGTTGTCACGCCGAGTACAGCCGTCTCCATAACTCCTATTATTCCTATTTCCAATATTAGTACATTGATATCAGGAACAACTGCAACAATAACTTGGACAGGGGGAACAACAGCAGCTGTAGGAACAACGATTAATGTTTATTATTCTCAAACTCAAGGAGCGCCTGTAAGTGGCAAGAGTGTTGCATGTTCTAACGTAACAACAACTTGTAGCTTTACGGGTGTACTAGGAAATAACTATTATTTTACAATGCAAGCTAATAATAATTTAACAGGAATTGCAAAAACAACTTCATATGAATTTTTAGGTGTTTTTCATCCTGTTACCGATTTAATCACCGCCACAGCGGGCACAGGTCGTGTTACTTTAAGTTGGCTTCCTGTAGTAAATGCAACTTCTTATTCTATTTATTTTGGTACATCTCCAAATCCCTTTTCCACAGGAAGTGTTGGGTGTACAGTTTCGCCTATAAATCCAGATCCCACAACTTATTCTTGTATTATTTCAGGATTAACAAATGGCACGCAGTATTATTTTGATATTTTTATTACAAAATCTGTAGGGGGGAATTTTATAGGAACTGATGTTACTGCAACACCCATTGGCAGTTTTGATTTTTCAGTGAGTCCAGTTGATACTCAAAGTGCTACTCTTTCTTTAATACCACCTTTAGGTGCTGTTACTTTAAATATTGCTTATGGTTCCAGTTCAAATAATTATACAACAAAGACAATTACCATTCCTGCAACTACGACATTTCCATATACCATCACGGGCTTGTCAGCAGGGGCAACCTACTACTTTATGGTTACAGCATTGAGCGCGGCTAGTAGCGTAAATGCAAATAGTGAACAATTATTGGTAATGTATATTGGAGCTCCAACGGGTTTAGCAGTATCAAATATCACATCAAGTTCGATGCTTTTATCATGGAATATTATTACAGGAAACCCAACGGCAACATATAATTTATATAGTTCAACTCAAGATAATTTAACTGCATGCGATACGAATACGTCATTAGTACCCATTTGTTCCGTGCTTTCAACGGCTTCTCCTAATTCGAGCTGTGCTGTGAATAGTTTACTCGAAAATACAAATTATTATTATGTTGCTGCTGCTGCGAATGCAAATGGAAAGTTATCAACGTGTTCTGCCTCAAAAATGGCTGTGACTCAATTGGCTACAGTTCCTACTTTAAGTGCTGCAAATGTGACTTCAAACTCCATTGATATTAATTGGCCGCAATCTTCTGGAAATGGCACTGTCAATTATTCACTCTATTATGCGACGAGTCTTCCTTTAGGAAGCAGTTCATTTACTAATTTAAATATTTCACCTACGGTGCAATACAGTTATTCCCATAAAAATTTAAGTGAAAATACGATTTATTATTATTATTTAAGTGCAAGTAATTTATCTCCATCAACAGTTACTACGGCAAATAATTCTTTAGCCTTTTCTGCTACGACGGATATTGTAACACCACCCACATTGGCAGCAACTGTTGGAAGTCATTCAACTATTAACTTATCTTGGGTGCGATCCGCATTATGGGGGGCTGGAGCGGTTAATTATTCTTTATATAGATCTCTAACAGGAGCAGATGGAAGTTGGACTTCGGCAATTACAACTATTACAAATTCTACTAGCAGTCCTGTTACTTATCAAGATACGGGTTTGTCAGAAAATACTATTTATTTTTATAAATTAGTTTCTAATAATGGAAATAAAGCAAATTTAACTTCATTCACAAGTGCAACAACTCAATTAAACACAAGCCCTACTTTTTCAACTCTAAATACTTCTACAGATGTTACAGAAAGTACTATAAAATTGTCATGGAATCCACCTGCGAGTTGGGGAAGTAATTTATCAAATATTAAATATACCCTTTATTATGCTGAGGGCAATGCAGCGCCTTATACTTGGAATATTGTAAATACAACTCCTACAGCAGCAACAACATTAACTGTAAATACATTAACGCAAAATACAATTTATTCTTTTCAGGTGCGTGCGACTAATGATAATATTAATTATGTATCCTCAACTCCTTTATCAGTAACCACAGATTTGTCTTTGACGCCCACCTTCAATTTAACTTTTGGAACTGTAACAGCAAATTCTGTTGTTTTAAATTGGGCGCCGAATCCTGCGCCTGGAGTGGGTGGCAGTACCGTTACGTATAATGTGTATCGATCGACTACCGGTGCCGTCAATACATGGCTTCCTGTCTCTAATTGTACAAATACGAATATTTATACTTGTACAGATTTAGCTGGTTTAATTGAAAATACACAATATTTTTATAAAGTAACAGCTAATAATGGGGGAGCAACAACACTCGTTGCAACAAATAATGTAACAACTTTATTAGCAACTGTTCCAATTTTGAATTTAAGTTCGATAAGTCCAGTTACGGCAACAAGTGCTACGCTTACGTGGAGCGCTGCTAATGGAAATCAGACAGTGACTTATAAAGTTTATCGTAGTACTTCCTTACCAGTCAGTACGGCGGGAGCATTCATTCATACAACCACGGATCCAAGTCAAAACACTTATACCGATTCTGCTTTAACAGCTGGTAGCAATTATTATTATGTAGTTACAATAAATAATTCAAAAAACACATTAACCTCACTTCCACTCTCGATTGTTACCTTACCAGCCCAGGCAAATACTCCCAATGTTTCGGCAGTAGGCGGAGCTGTGGCAATAACTTGGAATCAAAATACAGGTACAGCCGCCTTTAGTTACTTAGTGCAAAGATCGACGACAATTGGAACGGGTTATGAAACTGTCGGGACTTGTGCTTCAGTATCAGGAACAGGTTCTACATTAACCTGCTCGGATGTTGTTACAGTAGTGGATGGAGTGACGACATATTATTACACAATAACGGCAATGGCGAATGGTGCCATGGGAGTCGCAAGTGCGGCTGCTAGTGTAAAGCCTATTTTGCCTGTAGATATTTCTTCAATTAATGCATCAAGTACAGCAACGGCAATAAATATATCTTGGACAAATACTACGGGAGCATCATCTTATGTTGTAAAAGCATCTACAACTCAAATGGGATCTGCAACGGGTACAGCGACAACGTGCACGTCGAGCGGTTGTTCCTTAACAGTAGGTAATAGTCCTATTGGTGCTTTAAATACAACGACATATTTTACAATTATTGCGTCAAATGGATCCAATGCAACTTCTTTTTCACAAGAGTTTTCAGTGACTCCCATTCCTGCGCCTGTATTAAGTGTTACGGTAACAAACTCTCAAGAATTAACTGTGAATTGGTCCGTCATTGCAAATGCGACGGATTATAAAATTTATTATTCAACGACACAAGGTCAAGCCCTAAGTGGGGGTGTATTTAAAGACTGTTTACTTGTAACATCATGCGCTATTCAAAACCTAACAAGTGGTACAACATATTATTTTGCTTTAGTGGCAACACGTAGTAGTGGAGGCAATTTACAGAGTACTGAATATACAGGCATTCCCATTCAAAGTTTTTCACTTTTTTCAGTGCTTCAAAATGCAGTAAATAATACAACTGTATTAGATGTGAAATGGAATACAACATTAGGGGCGACAACTTATGTGATTGCTTATGGAACAACATCTACAAGCATTAATTTAGGAAATACTGAAGTCACTGCTATAACTGGATCTTCAACTCAAACCAGTTCGATAAGTTTACTAGCTCCTGGTACCTTATATTATATTAAAGTGACTGCTAAAAATGCGAATGGTACGTTAGCTGCAAATGCTGTTTTTTCGAATGTGACATATCCCGTTGCGCCAAAGTCATTAAATGCATCAGGGGTTAATTATAACTCAGCAACATTAAATTGGCAAAATAACTATAATAATGTGAATTTAACCTATGTTGTTTATCGTTCAACTACAAATAATTTTACAATTTCTTCTTCAACGGTTCAGGCATGTAATGCATCTTCTTCCTCTACATCACTTACAATTCTTTCTTGTATAGACAATAGTTCAAATAGCAGTGACAGCAGTTCTCTAACAGAGAATACACTATATTATTATAGAATTGTTACTATGCTAAATAATGTTACAATAAATTCAGGTTTAGCAACATCAAGTGGTTCATTGTCTTCTGCTCCATCGGCTGTTTATTCATTTACGTCCGCATTAAACCCGAGCGATACGATAACTCTTCAAAGTATAAATTCAACAGATACAACTGCTGATATAACTTGGACTTATGATGTGGGTACAGAGAATTTAAATTATGTGGTGTATCAGTCTACCTCTACAAATCCAATCACATCTGGAAAAATAATTACTTGTGGAACGGGTTCAACAACATTTCCTTCTTCCCCTTCAACAACAAATGTTTGTAATGTATCTGGTTTATCGCAAAATTCAATTTATTATTTTGCAATAGTAGCAACAAATAATGCTCCTTCAGATTCGGTATCTGTTACTTTAGATAATATCTCTGTTACTACGCAACTGACATTGATAAAACCTGCATTTACAGTGTCAATTTCTTCTATAAGTGACACATCTGTAAAATTATCTTGGCAATTTAATATTGGGAATCAAAATGTCAATTTTACTATTATGCAAGGGATTAATCCTGTAAATATATCACAATTAGGAGGAGATTGTTCTTTAAGTGATGCGGCTCCTTCATTGGTAACTCAAACCTGTACGATAAATAGTTTAACTCAAAATACAAAATATAGCTTTCAGATTAAAGCAAATACGATTGCTGTTTCTTCATATTCTTATTCTAATACAGTCAATCCAACTACTCAATTTACAGCGGCAACAAGTGGTTTATTAAGTTCTATATCAGCTACAAAAATTACGGATACTGCTATAACTTTGAGTTGGAGTTTTGCAATTGGGGGAAATTATATAGGAAATGCACCAGTTACTTTTTCAGTAAATTTTACAGGCTCAAATTCTCCTGTGAATGGTTGTAGTGGTTTATCAACTACATCACCTACGACTGCTTTAAGTTGTACAGTAACTGGACTCACTCAAAATACAACTTATTCTTTTACAATAAGCGCCTCTAATACAGCGCCATCAACGCTTACATATTCACCCGTTTCTTTTACGACAAACTTTAATTCTGGTAACAATGTTACATTACAGACTGTAGTGTCTTCTGGGCCGCAAGTGACATTAACATTTAGTGCAAATTATGGATCTGCAAATATTATTTATAGTATAACTCAAAATAATACGATTATCACTCCTTCATGTAATTCATCAACTGCGCTCACGACAGGAGTTCCTCCAACAACAACAGTTATTTGTATTATTAATGGATTAACTGAAAATTCAAATTTTAATTATACGGTAACAGCAACTAATTTAAATAATTCTAATATAACCTCTGCGACGGCTAGTTTAATAACAAATCCGATTACAGCACCTATAATTTCATCGATAACTCTAGCTACGACAACCTCTTTGACAATTTCTTGGAATAGTTATTCTTATGGAGATAATAAAAATATTATATTTAATGTATATGCCGCTTTATCTCCAACTATACCGACAACATCTTCCTCTTTATTTTGTACTGTAACTTCTACAGCAGTCAGTCTTAAAACTTCATGCGCAGGTCCCTCTTCGGGTGGAATTTCGCTTACATTGGGTAATACATATAATTTTATTGTGGTTGCAACAAATCAATCGGGAGATACTGCGGCAAGCACAGGCGTTTCTTTAACAAGTAATTCAATGTCGTTTTTATTTAATTATCCTCAAATAATTAATTCTCCAACGGGAAATCCAACTCTCACAAATACGGGGGGAGCAGTGGGAACTTCTGTTACTTATACGGGAACGCTAGGAAATTGGAATGATTCTAGTAATTGTACTTATCAGTTTTATTCTAATAATAATCCAATAACTGCTGCCAGTGGAACAATAACATCAAGTTCAATACCTCCCACTTACGTAACAACAAATTCTTGTCAAATTATATCTTTCAGTGTGACGTGTAAAAATTTATTATCTCCAACTCTCAGTGGCACAACAGTATTTAATAAACCAGCCTCTACAAATGTCATAAATGGGGTTGATACAAATGCAATATTTTCTAATTATTATGGTAGGGTTGGATCATATGTAAATACAAATTGGTCTACACAATTTCTTGGTTTTTTAAATTCACTTCTTAATAATGGAATTCCTTTACCAGATTATATGTATGCGATGCGCAATACACAAAACGCAACTTCAGGAACCGCATTGTATGACTTATATTGTTCTGAACATAATGCGGCTGGTGTCAATTTCGCTTTTTCGGATGCGAGAGGTATTAAAAATCCAATTACAACATCTCCTATCGCTTCGGTTTCTTCTGTATTTACTTCGGGAAATCCATCTTCAATTGTTGCAATTACAAGAACTCCGGCAACAAATTCCTCACTTAATGGTGTTTCAAATTATTTTGGATATAATAATTCGGCAAATTCTGTTTACTTAAATCCCAGTTATATTAATGTCACTCCGAACGTTCTCTCTTGTTCCTTAGTTGCTGGAATGAATGATTTTTGGGGAGTTTCATTAGGGAGTAATTCATTTAATTATTTATTAAATTCATGTAACACATCAAATAGTAGTAATACAACTTTAAATGGTAACTGGAATATTGGCAAATATTCAGGAACAAATAGTGATGGTTTAAATGAATATATGGCTTTTGCCGCTGCGTGGACATCAACAGCTTTAACGCAAACTCAATTAAATCAAGTAAAGCAAGCATATTATCCGACTTTAGGTCAAGGTCTTCAAACTTATTTATATTCAGCGAGTTGGGATAGAAGTACCCTACAACGATGTGTTATTGACACTGTAACAGGGGCTTTAGGAATATGTAAACAAATGTCTTTAAGTGGACTGAATAGCCCTTCTACTGCAATTATTAATTATAACACTACAAATAATAGCTACACAATGTATATTGCAAACTTTGTTAGCAGTAATATAGTTAAATGTCCTGTGGATCTTACAAATGGTTCAATAGGAACCTGCACAACAGCTGTATCTTCACCCTCTATTACAAACCCACATGGGCTCAGTATTTTTAATGGAAATGCTTATGTAATGGGCTATAATGGTCCTGTTAAAATGTATCAATGTCCTTTGAATTCAACTACGGGCGCATTTGGAACTTGTAATTCAATTACTATAGCAAATAATGGATTACAAGGTTCTTTTATTTATCCAACAGGGTCTACTAATTATCTTTATAATGTGACATCAGGAGGTATTGTTTGGGACTGTCCTATTGCGGCAAATGGTACTTTAAGCACTTGCACAAGAACAGGAACGACTGATGCTACAGGTACCGGAGGAAATTATGTTACTTTATCAAATTCTCGAAGTATTTATATTATTAATTTAAACGGAACAAATTATGGTTATATTTCAGATTCTACTACAAATACGGTAATTAAATGTACTGTAAATAGCAGTGGCTATTTTACACTATGTGCAACGGCGCAAACTGGATTTAATAATGCGAGAGGTATTGCAATTTATATTAGCACAAATGGCAATATTAATCTTTACGTAGCTAATAGGTCAGCAAATACAATATCGGTTTGTCCTATTACGGCTTCAAATGGTAATATTGGAACGTGTAGTGTTACTAATGGCTCTTCTGCAGGGTTTGATTTTCCTGAATCATTATTTATACAAAACTATTAAAATTGAGCCAAAAATACAAAGTCGATCATGAGTATAAATAAAGTCATTTTTTTTAAATAATAGAAACAATTTGCATTTTAAAAATATATAAAAAATAAGCAATGAATGTAAAAATAAAATTAGAGAATACTTGTGTGTAGGAAGGAAACGTTGGTAAACACTTGTGTTTTAAGAAAATATTATTTTATTTTTTTAATAATTCTTTTATTAACAGGTTGTAATTTTAATCCTTTAGGAGGAAAAAATTCGCACGTTGATAATGAGAATGCCCCTTTTTTGTCAACTCCAAACAGTTTTACAATTACCGATACTTTAGCAACTTCCGGTCAGATATCATTAATTTGGGGGGCTGCTGATAAAGCTGATTTTTATACAGTTATGTATGGAACTTCTTCTAGAAATTATTCAAATTCACTTTCAAATTGCACTGCATTAACAGTATGTGTGATTCCAAATTTAAATAACGGAACAAGATATTATATTAAAGTAATGGCCGAAAATTTGTATGGAACTGTGAATTCTTTAAATGAAGTAGCTGCAACACCAGGGGCATTTAATTCATTGGTTGCACTTGCAGGAAATAAAGAAATTTATTTGTCTTGGACTGGTGTTGATGTCGTAAATTCTTACACCATTAGCTATGGGGTTTATCCCGGACCTTATACCAACACAATTACAGGAGTAACAAATAATTACGCCGTAATTCCGAATCTTGTGAACGGAACAACTTATCAATTTTTGATTACTGCAACAAATAGCATTGGGACAGTCATAAGCAACCAAGCCTTAGGCACTCCCACAACTCCTCCCAACGCACCTACAGGTGTTATTGCTACGGCTTTTTCTTCATCACAAATAAATTTAAGTTGGAATGCCGCTGTAGGCGTAGGAACGATAACTTATCAAGTGAATCGTTCTTTGGTTTCAGGGGGACCTTATGGTGTGATTGACTCAGGACTAAGCTCATTAACTTATTCTGATACTACGGCATTATCTGGAACAAAATATTATTATGTTGTTGTAGCAAGCAATAATGCAGGGATTTCTCCTAATTCATCAGAAGTATCGGCCACAACGCCGCCCAGTCCTCCGATGGGACTTACGGCATCGAATTTAACGATAAGTTCTGTAAACTTTAATTGGCTGCAAAATGCAGGAAATTCAACAATCACATATACTTTAAAGAGGGGTTCTGTTTCTGGAGGACCCTATTCCAATGTCACTGGTTGTTCTTTAGTAGGCGTTCTAAATTGCACAGATACTACCGTCGCAGCAGCCACTCAATATTACTATGTTCTTGTTGCGAATAATTCTACCGCAAGTTCTGGAATTTCCAGTGAGCTTTCTGTCATCACACCTCCTGCCAAACCGACAGCGCTTGCCTTTTCTTCAGTTACTTCCAGTTCCTTAAATCTTACTTGGACGGGAAGCAGTGGAACAGCAGGTTTAATTACATATGAGGTCAGTCGAACCACGCTGTCAGGTGGAAATTATTCCCTTGTTGCAGGTTGTACAGGATTAACAACAAACACATGTTCTGACTCGAGCTTAACGGCAGCCACTCAATATTATTATATTGTTACAGCAACAACTTCTGGTGGTACTTCACCTAAATCAAGTGAAGGAATGGTGACAACCTTAGCCACTCCTCCCGCGTCTTTGACTGCAACGGCAACAGCATCTAATTTTGTTACTTTAAATTGGCAAGCCAGCTCTGCCAATGTCGCTGTAACCTATGTAGTAAAACGATCAATTACCAGTGGAACGGGTTATGCTTTAATTTCAAGCGGAACTTGTAGCAGCAGTGTTTCGGGAACAAGCTGCACCGATACCAGCACGACAGCAGGGATTCAATATTATTATGTCGTAACAGCTACGGCAGGAGGGGTGACTTCTGGAAATTCGAATGAAGCTGGAGTTGTTACGCCCGTCGGATCTCCCAGTGGATTAACGGCAACCGCAGCAAGTTCCTCTTCCATAAATTTAAGTTGGACGGCAAGCACAGGAACAGCATCTCTAATTACATATAATGTTTTGCGGTCAAATACTCCGGGAAGTGATTATGCATCTTTTTCAGGAGTGTGTAGTAATTTAACTGGGGTGACTTCCTGTGTTGATTCTACAGTATCTCCAGGAACTAAATATTATTATGTTGTTACAGCTACAGCTGGCGGCACTACGACAGCAAATTCGAATGAAGCCAATGCGACAACCTACACAACAGCTCCCACAAATTTAGTGGCTTCGACGGCCTCTTTATCGACTTCGACTATCAATTTAAGTTGGAATGCCAGTCCTGGAAATGTTTCTATTACCTATACAGTGACGCGTTCCATAACGAGTGGATCGGGATATGTGGCAATAACTTCGGGTACTTGTAGTGCAGTGGTGACATCTTCTTTGACCACTTGTACCGATACAAGCGCCTCCCCCGGTGTCACTTATTATTATGTTGTTAAGGCAACAACATCGGGCGGAGTTTCTTCACCTTCTTTGGAAGCCAATGCGACAACCTATACAACCGCTCCTACAGGATTATCTACATCTTTGGCTACAACCTCTTCTTTAACTTTGAGTTGGACCGCAAGTCCAGGGACAGCTCCTATTACCTACATAGTGACGCGATCCAATACATCTGGCTCCGGATACACTGCCATAACCAATGGAAGTTGTAGTATTCCAATTACTTCACCTACATTCACTTGCACAGATACAAGCGCTTTACCTGGAACAAACTATTATTATGTCGTCACAGCATCAACAGCAGGGGGAATGTCTTCCATTTCAACGCAAGCAATAGGGACAACAAAAACAAATCCTCCTGAAAGTGTCTCTGCAACCGCTTTGAGTTCCACATCGATATCAATAACCTGGTCTGCAAGTCCAGGTAATGCGTCTTTCACCTATAATGTAATGCGTTCATCAACAATGGGAAGTAACTATGCTCCCATTTCAACAGGAACTTGCAGTAGTCCTATTTCCTCTCTCACAGTGACATGTACCGATACCAGCGCTTCCCCAGCTTCAACTTATTATTATATTGTGAATGCAACTACGGCGGGAGGAATTTCAACAAATTCAACCGAAGTCAGTGCTACCACATTTGCCGTTCCTCCTACAGGATTGACGGCATCTTCAACTGATACGGCAACAATAAATTTGACTTGGGTAGCAAGTTCGGGAAGTGCAAATATTACATATACTGTAATGAGATCAGTAACTTCAGGGTCTGGCTATAATGCTATTAGCTCTGGTACATGCAGTTTGGGTATTGTATCTCCAACTGCAACTTGTACCGACACAAGCGGATCTCCAGGTACAAAATATTATTATATTGTGAAAGCAAGTACTTCGTCAGGTGGAAATTCAGCACCTTCTAATGAAGCGAATGCAACAACTTTTACGACAGCCCCCAATCCCTTAAGCGCAATAGCATCAAGCAGCACACAAATAACATTGACGTGGGCTTTAAGTCCTGGGACGGCAGTTATCACATATCAGGTTTTAAGAAGCACAACGAGTGGCTCTGGTTATGTGGGCATTTCTTCTGGAACTTGCAGCTCTGTGATGACTTCACCTACAGCAACTTGTACGGACACAAGTGCTGCCGCTGGAACCCCTTATTATTATGTTATTACAGCTACGACATTAGGTGGGGGAACATCTTCTTTTTCGACAGAAATAGCGGCTTCAACCTTTGCCGGGGCGCCCTCAGGACTGGCTGCCACATCGGTGGGTGGTGGAAAAGTTTCTCTTACTTGGAACGCCAGTTCAGGAACTGCCGGAATTACTTATATTCTAAATCGATCCCAAACTTCTGGAGGTCCATATTCGGTTATTGAATCAAATTTAACAACGACGAGTTATACAGACACTTCAGTCTCTAATGGCGTTATTTATTATTATGTCATTCAATCCGTTACGAGTGCAGGAAATTCAGGAAATTCAAGTGAAATTTCGGTAACGCCTATAAATTCTTTTTCCGTTTTGACAAACTCCGCATCTCCCACTCAAATAAGTTTAACCTGGTCTGCTGCCACCGGAGCTACAAATTATACTGTGAAACAATCAACAACTTTGGGAGGATCTTCCAATGGCACCTCTGTGGCAAGCTGCACTTCTATTGCAACAACTTCTTGCACCATAACCAGTTTAACGAATAATACGACTTATTATTATACCGTTTTTGCTAATAATACAGGAGTAAGTTCAACTGCTTCCAATTCCACAAGTGAGATTGCAAATACTCCTTTTGCTTCGCCCTTTACAAATATTTTAGCAGGAACGAGTCAAGTAAACTTAAATTGGACCGCTGTAACAAATGCAACCAACTATACTATTTATGTTTCATCCACTTCAGGAAATGCAGTTGCAGGAAATACGATTGCTACGGGATGTAATTCTGTAACAGGACTCACGTGTACGGCTACGGGACTCACCAATGGTACAAAATATTATTTTGCCTTAGTTGCAAATTTATCCTCAGGAGGCACTTTTACAAGTGGAGAAGTTTTTGCCACTCCTATCGGCATATTTGATATTTCATCTTTAACAGCATTGAGCTCGTCTTCTGCTCAAGTCTCTTGGAGTACTGCTTTGGGGGCGACGCAATACAATGTAAAATATGGAATATCTTCGAATAGTTATACTTTTACAAATGGGCCTTTTAGCAGCTCTCCAGCTACAATATCGGGACTTTCAGCTGGTACAACTTATTATGTTCGAATGACAGCGGAAAACGGACAGGGTAGTGTAACTTCTAATTCAGAATACTCCGTTACAACAAAAACATCGCCTCCGACAAATTTATCCGCATCAGCAGCTAGCAGTTCCTTGGTCGATATTACTTGGAATGCAAGTCCTGGTAATGCTTTAATCACTTATAATGTATCAAGATCAGTTGTTTCAGGGTCGGACTATTTACCAATAAATACAGGAACATGTAGCTCTGCTATAAGTTCCCCAACATTCACTTGCAACGATACCAGTGTATTACCAGGTGTAAAATATTATTATGTCGTCACAGCTGCTATTGCGGGAATGACAACTTTAAATTCTATTGAAGCTAATGTTGTTACACCAACGACATCTCCTACGAATTTAAGTGCCGGCTCGAGCGGTGCTACGACTGCTTCACTTTCTTGGGCGGCAAGCCCAGGCTCTGAGCCCATAACCTATACTGTGGGTCGTTCTTCAGTTACGGGAGGTCCTTATACGAATGTTGTTGGTTGTATTAATATTTCTGCATTGTCGTGCACAGATACAAATGTTTCATCTGGTAATGTTTACTACTATGTAGTTACTGCAAAGAATTCAGCAGGATCTACTCTGCCCTCAACTGAGGCTTCATTAACAGGTCAGGCTGCGGCTCCAACGAATTTAACCGCCGTAGCATCAAATTCTACAACGATCAATATTTCTTGGACGGGGAGTTCGGGAACAGCTTCTATTAGTTATATAGTGACTCGTTCCACAATGTCGGGTTCTGGATATGTCCCTATTTCAAGTGGGACATGCAGCAGCGGTGTGTCATCTCCTGCAACAAGTTGTACGGATACGAGTGCCAATCCTGGGACAACTTATTATTATATTGTAAAAGCTTCTACTAATGGGGGAATCTCGGGGGCTTCGAATGAAGCCAGTGCAACGACTTACTCCACAATTCCAACCGGTGTTACGGCGACTGCCCAAAGTCCAACTAATGTCACAATCACATGGAGTGCCAGTAGTGGTCAGGCTTCAATCACATATACTGTCACGCGTTCAACAACAAATGGAAGTGGTTATGTTGCCATTTTAGCGGGAACCTGTAGCAGTTCTGTGAGTGCACTTACTTGCAGCGATGACAGTGCTGCTCCAGGTATGACTTATTATTACGTTGTGAAAGCAACGGTATCAGGGTTATCAACGCTCAATTCAAGCCAAGCAACGGCCACAACATTTACCACCCCGCCGACAAATCTTGTAGCTACAGCTGCAAATACTTCGACAATTAATTTGTCATGGACGATCAGTCCTGGTACGGCATCAATTACTTATGTTATAACGCGCTCCTTAACATCTGGTTCTGGGTATGGAACTATTTCCAGTGGTACTTGCAGCACTGCCGTAGTCTCTCCTACAGCTACTTGTTCAGATACCAGTGGCACCCCTGGCGTTAAATATTACTATATCGTAACAGCTGTTACCGCTGCAGGATCTCTAGGAACTTCTAACGAAGCATTTGCCACAACTTATACGTCGGCCCCAACAAATCTTGTAGCAACCGCTCAATCAAGTACAACAATAAATTTAACTTGGACAGCTAGCCCAGGTGATCCATCAGGTGTTACCTATACTGTAAAGCGTTCACTTACTTTAGGAACTGGATATAATGTTATTTCTTCAGGCACATGCAGTAGCTCAATATCGAGTACCTCCTGTTCAGATCAAACAGCAAGTCCTGGAACCACTTATTATTACGTTGTGAGTGCGAATACAGCTGGGGGATCGTCAGCTCCTTCTACAGCAGCGAATGCTACTACTTTTACGACAATTCCTACGGGTTTGGCGGCATCAGTAACTAGTGCCACAGTGACACTAACTTGGACTGCAAGTCCAGGAGCCTCAGTAACTTACACGGTTTTAAGATCTTCGAACAGTGGAACTGGATACATTCCCATAACCGCAGGAACATGTAGTTCTGCCGTCAGTGCAACCACATGCACGGATACGAGTGTCATATCTGGCAATATCTATTATTATGTTGTGAATGCGCAAAGTGCGGGGGTTTCCACTGGTAGTTCTGCTGAAGTAAACGCATCTGTGATTCCCAGCGCACCCACGGGTTTAACGGCAAGCGCGATAAATAATTCAACAATTAATTTGTCATGGACACAAAGCACGGGGAATTCGAACATTTCCTATGTTGTCACGCGTTCCACTACGATTGGGTCAGGCTATCTTCCTATTGCAAGCGGAAGTTGTTCAGGAACACTGACTTCTTCGACAAGCTCCTGTTCTGATATGACAGCATCTTCAGGTGTTACTTATTATTATATTTTGAAAGCTTCTAATGCAGGAGGCACTTCGGGGAGTTCTAATGAAGCCTCTGCTACAACTTTTACCACAGCACCGACAGGTTTAACGGCAACAGCCGCAACAACCACTTCTATTAATTTATCTTGGACAGCTCCTATTGGCGCTGTGACATACACTGTTCAGCGTTCTGTTACGACAGGAACAGGTTATGCTGCTCTCACAACCGGAGGATGTGGTGGCTTGGTTTCGGGAAGCAGTTGTTCCGACTCAACTGCAAATCCGGGTACGCAGTACTTCTATGTTGTTATTGCGAATAATACAGCAGGCCCATCGGGTTCTTCCAGTGAAGCGAATGCATCTACTAAAACAGCAGCTCCAACAGGTTTAACTGTAAATGTTGTAGGAACGACCTCTCTTGTTTTAGCTTGGTCCGCAAGTCCTGGGAGTTTAAGTAATACTTACACATTAATGCGTTCGAGCGTGAGTGGTGGACCTTACTCTAATGTAACAAGCTGCGTGACTATTAGCGCCCTGACTTGTACTGATTCTAACGTAACAGCAGGTACGGCCTATTATTATGTCGTGAGTGCGGCAAACTCAGCGGGGGCTTCAACAAATTCTAGTGAACTTTCTGCTGTTACGTTGTCTACAGTTCCTTCAGGATTTTCAGCGACAGCAAATGGAAGTACTGTTAATTTAAATTGGACAGCTACTTCAGGGACATCTTCACTGATAACTTATACTTTAAATCGTTCCACTGTCTCAGGTTCTTCCTATTCCACAATCTCCTCAGGCATTAGCACAACAGCATATAGTGATTCGTCTGTTACCGCAGGTACACCTTATTATTATACAGTTTTGTCAAAGACTTCAGGAGGAAATTCACTCCCTTCCTCTGAAATTTCAGTAACGCCTATTGCCTCTTTTTCAATCACAAGTATCAGTTCTTCTGCAAATCAACTGATTGTAAATTGGGGAACCGCTACGGGAGCTGCAAATTATACAGTGAAACAATCCACTTCATCAGGGGGTTCTGGTACAGGTTCTAACGTAACAGGTTGTATTGCTATTGCTACGACAACTTGTACCGTAACAGGATTAGTAAACGGTACGACTTATTATTTTACAGTATTTGCAAATAATACAGGAATAAATTCAACGGCAACAGCAAATACGGCGGAATCATCCGGAACGCCTTTTTCCAGTTCCTTAAATGTAACAGGAATTGCCTCTGCTCAAGTGTCTTTTAGTTGGAGTAGCATTACAAATACAACAAACTATAACATTAAATATTCTACAGTTTCGGGAAGTGCGGCATCGGGTACTGCTGCTACAGGATGCAGTTCACTTTCTTCTGGTATTTTAACTTGTACTGCAACGGGATTAACTAATGGAACTCTTTATTATTTTGCTTTAATTGCAAATTTATCTACCGGCGGAACTGTTCAAAGTTCAGAAGTGAGTGCCACTCCAATAGGAACATTCGATATTACTACTGCAACGGCAGCAAGTACAACTTCAGCTAATATTTCTTGGGGAGCATCTTCTGGGGCAAGCAGTTATACGATTCAGTATGGCTTGGCTTCAAATACCTATACGGGTAGTCAGGGCTCTATTACGACAACATCTGCTGTATTAACAGGATTATCTCCTGGTAATTTATATTATATTAGAGTTAAAGCAGTGAACGCTTCGGGAAATATTTCGTCTAATTCAGAAAAACAAGTCACTCTACCTACAACGGCTCCCACAGGGTTAACTTTAAGCTCTGTGAGCACTTCAGCTGCAAATTTAACATGGACCGCAAGTCCTGGTAATTCTGGCATTACCTATGTTGTTTCGCGATCTACAACTCAAGGATCAAATTATGTTGCACTTACGACGGGCGGATGTAGTGGTAATTTAGTAGCTACTTCTTGTTCTGATACAAGTGTTTCATCAGGAAATACTTATTATTACGTTGTCACTGCTTCTAATTCGACAACCCCAACGGGCAATTCAAATGAATTAGCTGTTACGACTTATCCGAGTGCTCCTACGAATTTAACGGGGGTTTCTAATAGTGCAACACAAAATCAACTCAGTTGGTCAGCAATAACAGGAAATGCTTTAGGAACAACATATTCTTTAAAAAGTTCTTTAACTTTGGGCGGTCCTTATGATCCTGTGACGGGATGTACTGCTATTACAAGTCTCACTTGTGCGGATAACAATGTGACTGCGGGTACAACATATTATTATATAATTATTGCTAATAATTCAACGGGTTCCTCTGTAAAGTCAACAGAATTTGCCTTGACTACATTTACCACTCCGCCAACGTCCCCCTTGGCATCAGTTGTAAGTAATTCACAAATTAATGTTTCATGGACGTCAAGTCCGGGCACAGCCACAATTACTTATACAGTTCTTCGTTCTATAACGCAGGGTACAGGATACAGCGTCATTACATCGGGAGGGTGTTCGGGTACGATCACCTCTCCCACGTCTACTTGCCAAGATACAAATGTCACCGCAGGAATTAAATATTATTATGTGATTCAGGTGAGCCCGGCAGCGGCAAGTTTGAATCAATCTACAGAAACTTCAGCAACAACAAAAACCACCACACCTACAAATTTAGCTGCGACAGCGAGCTCCTCTACAGAAGTTGTTATTTCATGGACAAAAAGTCCTGGAACAGCGGCAATTACATATACTGTTAAGCGGGCAAACGCTATAGCAGGACCTTTTTCTGCTATAGCAACAGGAAGTTGTAATGCCGCAGTGGTTTCTCCCATAATCACATGTACCGATGAAAGCGTAACGGCTGGAAATACTTATTATTATGTAATTACTGCGACTGTGGGAGGAAATACAACGCCACCTTCTACTGCTGTTTCAACAACAACGCCGACGGCAGCTCCGACAAACTTAGTGGCAACAGCGACAACAACCTCGCAAATGAATCTCTCTTGGACGGCGAGCCCTGGCTCCTCAACAATGACTTATGTTGTCAGTCGCTCTTTAGTGACAAAAGGTCCTTATTCTCCAATTACATCTGGAACGTGCGCGTCTCTGGTAACTTCTACTACGACTTGTACGGATACAAGTGTTGCTGCGGGCACAACTTATTACTATGTGGTGACAGCTCAAGCGGCCAGCAGTACAACATCTGCAAATTCAACAGAAGCTAATGGGACGACAACGACCACAGCGCCCACGACCGTAACAGCTACTGCCAATAGCACATCAGCTGTTACGGTAAGTTGGACGGCGAGTCCTGGTTCTGCCACTGTGACTTATAACGTGTTAAGATCTACAACCAGCGGTACAAATTATGTGGCTATTGCAACTGGTGTTTGTAGTTCGCCCATAACTTCAACGTTAAGTTGTGAAGATACGAATATTTCTCCAGGTGTAATTTATTATTATGTAGTTACGGCGCAGACGGGTACGGTTGCTTCAGGAAACTCAACTCAAGCATCTGTTATTGTTCCTACTATAGCTCCTTCAGGATTAGTTGCCACAGCCACTAGCAGTACGAATGTAAATCTTTCCTGGACAGCAAGTCCTGGTAATTCATCTATCACTTATAATGTTTTGCGTTCTTCTAATAGTAATGGCACTTATAGCGCTATTTCTTCAGGCACTTGTAATACCAGTGTTTCTACAACTACATGTACAGATACCAGCGTGACAGCAGGGAATTTATATTATTATATTGTTCAGGCTTCCAATGGCGCCGCCATTTTGAGTCCTACAGCCAATTCAAATATAGCTAATACGACAACACAAACCACAGCTCCTACAGGGTTGGTTGCAACAATATCCGGTGCAAGTTCTGTTACTTTAACCTGGAATGCCAGTCCTGGAAATGCACCTATTACTTATACTGCACAGCGTTCAACAACTACAGGATCAAATTATGGAAATATAACTCAAGGTACTTGCTCTACAGGTATTTCTTCAACAGTGACCTGTTCTGATTTAAGTCCTTCTGTTGGTTCAACGTATTATTATGTTGTAACGGCGAAAAATGCTTATCCAGTAGCAACGGGGAATTCAAATGAAGCGAGCTTATTTTTTAGCGCGCCCATAAAATCATCTTCCGATCAAGTTACCTTTACAAATGGAACTTCCTCAGGAATTATTGCGAATTCAGGGACAGTTTTAACAGGTTCGCATGGCACATGGAGTGATACGTCAAATTGTGTCAATAAATGGTATGCCAATAATTTATTAACAAATGTAACAACTTCGGCGTATACCACACAGTCCAGTGATGCTTGTCGCGTTATTTCCTATTGTGTGACTTGTACAAATCCTGTGGGATCAAATACAGCATGCAATAATGGTGTTTCTTCTAGTACCAATGGAATTGTGACGGCAAATATTTTGAGTGCATATGCAACGCGCGTGAGCTCTGTAGCAGGAAACTCTTTAACAACAGCGGGTCAAAATCAAATCAAATCATTTTTAGATAATTTAATCACAAATAATCAGAGTTTTCCTGATATTTTTTATGCTATTCAAAATAGTCAAAACGCAGGATATGGAAGTTCAAATAATACGACGATTTATGATTTATATTGTAATGCTCATAATGCCTCAATCACAAATTCGGCTTACACTTGGGATAAAAATGGAGTTTTAGGGAATTCTGCATTAGCAACTGCCCCTAATTATGGAATTGCGATTTCAAATAATTCAATTTTTTTCAATAACCAACCTTCTACCATGGTTGCTTATGCACAAACTCCTAGCTCAAGTACTTCATATAATGGGATAATAGGCTATAGTTCAAATACCTCTTCCCGATCATTTCATGGAATTGGTTACAATATAGGTTCGAATACGACTATTTTTGATGATATTGGACTTACGACAATTTCAAACTCCAATACGGGATATAATTTTGTAGGACGTTCTTTAAGTGGATCTAATATAACATATGATATTAATGGTAATATTGGAACTCCTACGGCGAATACAACAGCATTCGGTAGCGGAAATTTTATTTTAGGAAATTATCCACAAAATTCTACACAAACAAATAAAACTTTAAATGGATATCTACCTTTTGCAGCGGCATGGACTTCGCAAGCATTGACTTTTGCGCAACTTGAAACCATACGAACCGCATATACAAGCAACTTTCCCACTCCTGTTCCTTTAGCATTTACGGCAAGTGTCACAGGCACAATTTATACCTGTACTCTAAATAGTAATAATTCCTTTCCTAGTGCGGGAAGTTGTACGCAATCTTCGGGTTTTGGCAGTGGTGTCAGCATTACTTCATCGAGTACTTATTTATATGCTGTGAATTCAAGTGGGACTGTGTATTCGTGTCCGATTACAAACAATAAAATACCTACAACATCTGCGGGATGCAATTCAATAGGTGGTTTTGGTGATAGCTATCCTACAATTTTTACAGCGAACAATTATGTTTATGTTGTTTTATATAGCAATAATAAAATTTATTCTTGTCCGTTGAGCAATGGTGTTGTGCCTGGGCCAGGTGGATGCTCCCTAGCCACTGGTTTTTCAGGACCCTATGCAGGATTTGTGAGCAATGGTTATATTTATTTCGATGGATATGCAGCCTCTGGAAGTGTGTATTCATGCCCTTTGACGGGTGGTACGATTGTTCCAAATGCAGGTTCTTGTCCGAAATCATTCACCTTTACAAATGCCTGGGGATTAGCTTACAATAGAGGATTTGCTTATGTGGGTGATTATAACAATGGATATGTTTTTGCTTGCTCTTTGAGTTCTAGTACCTTTCCAAACAGTACATCTTGCTCCAAAACGACAGGATTTGGAACAATTTGGGCAATTACAAGCAATCCAAATAATAATAATGTGTATATTATTAATTCATCAGGAACTGTTTATACCTGCGCAATTGCTTCAAATGGAACCATACCAAATGCATCGGGTTGTTTAAGTGCTTCAGGATTTGGAAGTGGTTACGGTATTTCTATTTATTAAATTCAGACATAAATTTGACTATATTCAATTAAAAAGTTCTCTCTATAATTAGAAAAAGGGGGATTTATGAATAGGAAAAATTTTATTAAATCTGTTTTATTAATTTCATCTGGTGTTTCCTTAGGTGTTTCATTGACATTATTTATTCATAGCTATGATAATAATTTACCAAATAAATTAATTATTAAAAATTTAGTTTCTGTAAATGGCAAAGTATGGACTACGGCCGATTTACCAGATGATCTTCTAGTGGAATACTATAATATTGAAAATAGCATATACAATTCACAAAAATATTTTGCTGAACAATTGGGATTAAGAATTGAATTAGCATCTGAAAAGGGAAAAATCGCAAATAAAGAAAACATTCCTAAACTATCTGATCTTTTTGTCAATTCAAAAGTAAATGATTCAGAAATCAGGAAATATTATGATGACATGATCCATAAAATGGGAGCTAATGTCTTTGCAGGGCAAAGTTTTGAAAAATTAAAACCGCAAATAGCCTACCAACTGACTCATGAAAAAATAAACGAAATGTCTAAAAATAAAATTGGTGAGCTTACAAATTCAGGTAAATTTAAAGTTCTTTTAAGTGCTCCCCTTGGTGCCCCCATTAGTCTTGATACATCGATTTTTCCAAAAAGAGGTAATGAAAATAATAACATCACATTTGTAAGTGTTGTGGATTATATGGATCCAAAAAGTAGAGAAATAGAACCAAAAATTGAAGAATTATATAAAAAATTTTCATCAAAAATAAATTTTATAAATATCCCATATTCCCAGTTCCAGAATAGTATAAATGGTTTTTTTGCAAAAGGTGCCTATTGTGCGAAAGAACAAGGACAGGAACAATTTTGGAATTTTAATAATTTATCATTCAAAAAATCACTTCCAAGTGCTGATGAACAGCGTATATTGAATGACTCGGCTAAGATGAATGCAGAAGTGATCCAAGTTGCCAAGTCAGCACATTTAGACATTGATAAATTTAGTTCATGTTTAAATTCAAATAATATAAGGATTGAGCTTCAAAATGTTCAGAATAAATTATATGCATCGGGTGAATTTAAAGGAGCTCCCAGCTTTTATATAAATAAACGCTCAGTCCGTGTTTCTTTACAAGAATTAGAAAATACTCTGAAAGATGAAGTTAAATGATAAAATTCTATTGATTTCCAAGTTCAATTGAAATTTGACCCATAATACCATATTCAATAATATTTGATTTTACATTTGGTGCGATGATATTTCTGTTTGAATAGTAGAGCCTGCCTCCTATATCAAAAGCAGAATTTTGTTGTGAAACTTTTATAGCACCTTCATATCCTAGTCCAAAATTATTAATTTGATAACTTAAGGGGGAGGATAAAATAAATGCACCTTCCGCCTGTGCTTTTAAGTTTTTTTCTGTAAAAAATGTGTAACCAACTAAAAATTTTAGATCTGAAATATATACTGATTGATCTTGCATTGTATTATATCCTACAGATTGATAAACAATTTCTTGATCTAAAGACATTTCAGCGCGTAAATAAATATTCATTGGTGTCTGATATTCTGCTCCAAAATGGCCTTCAAATAAATAAAATTGTCTATTTGGCATGATATAAATTGGCGATTGCATCATATCTAAATACAATACACCACCACCGATAAATGTAATAAAATTATCTTGCCAATTATGAATATGATCGACTAATATGCTTGGGCTTGCTACCGAATTAAGAGCATAAGTAGAATTTCGTTGTAAATTGGTTTCTTTTAATGTCAAATATCTCACACCAAGTGTTGTCCTCAAACTACTTGGTAAATGTTCTCCTAAGTGACTTTGAATCGAAATTTCATTTGAATTATGAGATTTCCCTCCTTTTGTTTTAGCAATAACAACATAATAATATTTTTCTTCAGGATTTATATTTAGGTCGGCATATTCACTAGTAGTAATTTCCGATTCTATAGTTTCATATTCTCCACAACTAATTTGAGAACGTCTGACTTCATATTTAATATCAGTATTTGAAGGAACATCATCCCAATTTAAAATAATTTGGTTTTTATCTAAGACTCCCCTAAGATTTTTGGGAGCATTAGGTGCTGTTATTATAGAAACAACTTCAGAGTCAGATTTTTTTCCTGCATTATTTATTGCTGTCACATAGTAATAAATTTTCATTCCTGGTTTAGCATTGGTATCGACAAACGAATTTTTCCTATAAGTTTCTCCTGCTTTTTTGAAATTTTTATCATTTTCAAAAGAAGTCATGATTTCATATGTCGTATCAGATTCATTAATTGATTTTTTCCATTCAATAATGACTTCATTATTAAATGTTAACTTAGCAAAAATACTATGGGGTTTTTCAGGATTCATTATAATTGAGACGATGTTTGAATCGGTAAATCCTGAAGATTCGTAATGTGTTCTTAACTTATAAAAATATTTAAATCCTTTTTGTGCTGAAAAATCAATATATTCATTTTCATTGATATTTTTATCTAATGATTCAAAATTTTCTTTATTTGCGAGTGATCTAAATATTTCATATTTAATAGGAATATTTCCCTTAGATTTATCCCAGAATAAAGTCAAAATATTATCTTCGAATTTAATTTTAAGATTTGTATTCAATAAAGGAGTATTAATAAAAGCTTCATTTGATAATTCTGATTCTCCAGATGAATTAAATGCTATAATTTGATAGCAATAAACGCTTCCTTTTTGAATTTCTTGATCTTTAAATTTCGTAATTGATATGTTTTCAGCAATTTTTGTGTAATCTTTGCCACATGAGTCTGATCTCATTACTGTAAATTTTAAGCCGCCTTTATTTTTAGGATCTTTAAAAGTGCTCCACTCTAATAATGCATAATTTTTAACCAATTTTGCAGATAGTTTTATGGTATTGAATCCTGAAGTAATGGAAATTTCCTCAGAACGAGTTACTTTATTTGGAAATTCATGTATTACAAGAGTATAGTAATACTTTGTATTTGGCATTACATTTTGATCAATATAACTATTCTTTGTTAAATTTTTGGCAATTGAAAAATATTTATTTTTGCTTTCTAATGAGCGTTTTATTTCATAGCTAAATTTATTTTTTGATTCGTATCCATCCCATTTTAAAACAACATTTCCTTTTTCTAAATGTGCTGAAAATTTTTGAATCATACTTAGTTTTAATTTTTTATCATTTTCTTCTTTTTCTCGAGAAAATCTTTCAATTTCAATTTCTTCTTTCTTTTTTGTTAAATCAAGTTCAGATTTTTTTTGCAACTCATCAAATGTTATTTGATTATCAATATTATTTATTTCGTTTATATTTGTACCCCTTTTAATAATCTTAATGTTGTTCTTTTGACTGTCAGAGAGACTGAGGAGTACATTAATTTTAATAGGTAAAATTATGAATTCATTTGGATAAATGAGATCTCCATGAGTTTTTCGTTTTTTTGGATTTAAATCTAATGTTTTTGATAACTTTCCATATTTTCCATAGATAGGAGATGATTTAAAGGCTTGTAAAAGCATACTAATCATATCATTTTTTTGGACTTTATAAATGATATAAACTAGGTCTTCATTTAACTCTTTATTTTGATAATTGATAAATGATGAGCTAAATTCATAATTTTTTCTTTCATAATTGTTACTTTTCTTTAGTGATTTTGGTAATGTTATGATTTCTCCAGGGTAAATGAGGTTTCCTTTTCCTAAATGTTTTGTTGGATTTAGTTTTAAAAATTTTTCAAGTGAACCATTTTTCCCATAGATAGGTACAAGTTCATGGTAGTATAAAATATTTTCTAAAATATCATATTTTTCAACTTTATATTTTATATATTCTCCATCATTTGAAAAACAAAAATTATGAATGATGGTCATAAATGCTATTAAAAACATTTTTGCAATATCATTAAATAAATTTTTATAATTCTGTTTAAGCAAAATTCAAATTTCCTATCAAAACTTACAAAATTATATCTTTTAAATTTATCGGCTTTTAAAAATTTACTTTTATTTTTCTTTCTTTATAGAATTTAGTTTAAATGACAAGGGAAAATTCTTCCATTTAAGGGTTAATTTTAATCAAATTGTAATAATAATTTATATTTTTTTTTGTATTCTGTTTTACCTTTCATAAAATTAGGTAAAATTTTCATTGCATAGTAAAAAAAATTGCTATATAAATGCCAATAATTTGTCTTGATTTGCAAAAATTTGCATTATGATTATGATATTAAATATATTAAAAAAGGAAAATAAAAAATGACTATTTTCGAAGTAAAATACATGAAAAAATTTAAAAATTTAATATCAGGAGTTTTTATTGGAATTATTCTATCTATATTTATATTTTATATTTATAATATTTTTAGTAATAAAAACTTGAAAGATCAATTTTTAGGGAAAAAATTAATCGAAGTTAATGGTAAAATTTGGTATGGAGAAGCACTTCCTAACGAAGCTTTAATAGATTATTATAATCTAGAAGGAAATATTGATCATGCTGAGAAAGAATTTGCTTCTCAAATAGGACTTCGAATTGCTCTTGCGAATGAAAATGGTGTTACTGATTTTTCGAAGGGTATTCCTTCTTTAAATGAACTTATAAAAATAGAGCCTATTTCAGAAATTGAGTTAAAAAAATACTATGATTTTCACCTCAAAAAAGATGGTCCTATCGTTTTTTATGGACAAAGCTTCGATAAGATTAAAGAGCAATTGAGATTTCAGTTAAATAATCAAAAAAGAACTGATATTGCAGAAAAAAAACTTCAAGAATATATTTTATCTAATAAGATAAAATTTTTACTTCCCCCATTTAAAGGTCCGCCTACTGATTTTAACTTTGCATTATATCCTTCAAGAGGAAATAAAAATTCATATATTACATTTGTGAATATTTACGATTATAATGACTCAAAAAGTATTGAGGTTGAAAAGAAATTAAAAAATTATATTAAAAATAATTCAAATCAAATAAAATTAATTAGTGTAAATTATCCTCTTGTAAATGATCTCAATGGATCTCTCTTTTCAAGAGGAGAGTTTTGCACTAAAAAAATTGATGAAAATCAATTTTGGAATTATCATGATCGTGTCTTTGATTCTATTGAAAATTATAAAAATAAACTTTCCTATGAAAAATCAGAAAAAATTTTGATAAATATTGTTAAAGAGCTAAATATGAATGAGGAACAATTTGTGAAGTGTTTACATTCTCCAGATTCTGTTAATTATGTGCAAAATTTAAGAAATAAATTGAATTCTGTGCGGGGTTTTCATGAGGTACCGTCATTTTATGTGAATCAAAGACCACTTTCGATTACACTAAATGAAATAGATACTACTTTAAAGTCACTGCGGTAAATCAACAGAAAGCCTCATTAATATTCCTGTTTCATAATACGTAAATAAAACGGGGGGAATATTTGTTTGATGTTTTGTATAGTAAACACGGGCTTTAAAATCCCAGTCTTCTCCTTGGTATGATCCAGCTAAAGCAGCTTCAAAGCCTGTACCTAAATTTGCACGATAAATTTCGTTATTGAAGGGCGTGTTTATTAAAAAACCAAGTTCTCCATGAAATCCAAAATTTCCATCTGTGTAAAGCGTATATCCAGCTAAAGTTTTTAATTTAGCTGTGGACATTTTTTCGACTTGAATTGTGTTCACTGTGACTGCTCTAAATAAAAGTTCATCTCCATAGCCAAGCTCCATTTGTCCATATATCCTAGGATCAAATTGATATTTTGCCCCAAAAATAAAATTTGTCAGCCGGATGATGCTCCCTCCAATAACAACGGATGTGTCCGATTCCATAATTTGTGAGACAGCGTAATTAATGCCTATATAAGTTTGAAGATCAGGAGTCCATTTTTGAATAAGTCCCGCATCCATACTTACAATCATTCTAGAAAGTAAAGATGCCGATGTTCCCGTGCTTGAGTCAGTATCATCAAGTCTAAGATAACGACCTCCCCCTTCTATATAAAACATTTGATTATTGCGAGAAGGAGTCTTTGTTTTATTTACATCTGACTTATTTATATTTTCTTCGGCCAAGCAAATAGTTTGGCCTTCATGAAATTCGGGATTGTTTACAGGAATATTGGGATTTGCTTCTAAAGTCTTTTTAAAAGAGCCCTCTTCTCCATAAATAGGTAAAAGTGATTTTTTGCGTAATATTTCAATTAATTTTTCACCTTCTTCTGCTTTGTAAATATTGCATTTTGTGGCTTGAATTTTATTTTTAAATCCTAGCTTATTTTTAGCAATACTATTGTTTTTTTGCATTTGTAAATTATTTACATCATTATTATAATTTCTTTTTGTCAATATTTTTTGAGTTTTTTTTGAGGTTTCATTGTTTTCATATGGTTTTTTACTTATAAAATTTTTTAAATTATTTTCATTATTTAAATCTGATTTTTCTTTAGATATCATATTTATTTCAATATTTTCTTTATCGGTAAAATCTTTATCTTGTTCAATAATTTCTCCGTCTTTAATTTTATCATTTTTTGCGGTTAATTGAAGTTTTTGAAGCTCGGTTTTAATGGGAAGACAAATAATATTATTTTTGTAAATCAAATATCCATTTTTGTGTTCGCGCTTGTTTAATGCCAGTGCTACGGAAAGACTTCCTGTTTTTCCAAATACAGGATAAAGAGATTGGCTTCTCAAAATTCCAATAATAGTATCACCATTTTTAACAACATATTTATTGCATGTTAATTTTGCATATTCATCATCAATATTTGTTTTACTTTTTGTAGATTCATAAATTAACTCATCATTCTTAGGCTGTGCTGCTACAGGCGGTATTTTTTTATATTCTGCGCTTTTCTCATCAATTTTCTTTTTATCTTCTGTTATCATTTTTTCTTTTTCATTAGAACTTAGAATTGTATTTTGCTTTACCTTAGGTAGGCACAATAAATCACCCTTATAAATAAGTTCTTTTCTTTTTGTTTCTTCTTTGTTATTTAATTTATATGTCTTATTCAAAGAACCTTCTTTTCCAAAAATAGGATATAAAGAATGTTTTCTTAATATTTGAATTAATGATTCTCCTTGTGTCACTGTATATTTTATGCAATTTTGTTCATTTGGTAGTGAATCACTAGCATTGCTTAAATTATTTGCTAAAATTAAGCTCAAGTAGAGTAAATATTGAGTTGTATATAAACGCATTTTTTTTTGCAATTTTTATGTCTTTCATAAGAATTATGTTATACAGGCAAGTGTTCGGAAGATATTGAATTTTCTTAATTTTGTACCTGAATGGTTTACAAAATTTTGCTAAATTAAATATATTTTCCTAGTTATTGAGGAATATTTTCCTATGAGAAAATTTTGCATGTGTACGGGATTATTTAAAATATGTCTAATAAATTAAATGAGACTTTAATAATGAAAGCTCTTGATTGGGCGTATGAAAAAGCAATTTCTCACTCTTTACCAGGCATTGAAAGTTCTTTCACTTTAGCTGAAGAGTATTCAAAACAGGAAGGTTCATTGGATGAGCAAATAGATTCACTTATTAAATGGCAAAATGCAAAGTCTGCCGCCTTTGGTTTTACCATGGGGCTGGGAGGTGTTTTGACAATTCCTATTGCCATACCTGCCAATGTCGCTAGTGTTTTATTTGTTCAGGTGAGAATGATCGCAGCCATTGCGATTATGAATGGTTATGATGTGAAAGACGATCGCGTAAAAACAATGATTTTTGCCTGTATGTGTGGTTCTGCAGGAAGTGAAATTTTAAAAAATGTGGGTATTGAAATCGGAACAAAGCTGTTTCAAAATGTTCTTCAAAAATTAAGTCAGGAAACTATTCAAAAAATCAATAATGCCGTTGCTCTTCGCTTATTATCTCGATTTGGAGGACTAGGGGCTATTAATATTGGCAAAGCTGTTCCTTTATTGGGTGCCGTAATTGGAGGTACTTTTGATGGATTTACTACAAATGTCATAGGAAAAGTTGCAAAAAAAGCATTTTTTAAAAAAATATGAGACATAAATAAACATTATTTATGTCTCATATTTTTTTATTTCACTATTTTGCAACGCAAAGAGCAAGACCTTCTTCTAAGACATCTTTAGGCAAATGGCGACCAATAAAGACAATGCGTGTTTTGCGTTCTTCATTTTCATTCCAATTGCGATCTTCATTGCTTCCCATGGTGGTATGAACTCCTTGAAATACAATACGTTTCGATTCCCCCTTAACATTGAGAATGCCTTTATAACGTAACACCTGATTGCCCAGTTCGCTCATGACCAATTGCATAAAGCGATTGAGACGCTCCATATCAAGAGCTCTCGTTTCTTCTAAATAAATACTTTGAATCGCGTCGTCATGACTGTGTTCATGATATTCTTTGGTAATTTCAGGATCAATTTCAGTTCTTGCTTGAAGATCAAAAGCATTAATACCAAGAACTTCGCCAATTTGAACATTTGAATTGACTGTTTTAAAAATTTTAGCAATGGAGTTAATGGATTTTACTTTTGCTTCAACTTCTTTAACGCGCTCGTCAGAAATAGTATCAATTTTGTTCAAAAGAATAACATCGGCAAAACCAATTTGATCTTGTGTTTCTTTAATTTCAGCTAAATTTTGATCGATATATTTTGCATCAACTACAGTAACAACGGCATCAAGAAAAAAATATTTTCTTAAATTTTCATCCATAAAAAAGGTTTGTGCTACGGGACTTGGATCTGCCATGCCTGTGGTTTCAATAACGACGTGGTCAAAATCGATTTTCTTTTTAATCAGATCGAGACAAATTTTAGTGAGATCACCACGAACAGTACAGCAAACACAGCCATTATTCATGATTTTAAGTTCTTCGCCAATACTTTGCACAACCAATTCAGAATCAAGATTCACATCGCCAATTTCATTTAAAATCACAGCAATTTTTTTACCATGATTTTCTTGTAACATACGATTTAAAAGGGTTGTTTTTCCCGAACCTAAAAAACCAGTAACAACCGTAACGGGGTATTCTTTATGACTCATACTAAGGATTCTCCATGAAAAGAAGTGCGGCCTAGTGCCCTAATCTAAATTTCATGTTTATACCAAAGTCCCTTCCCATGGAAATAAAATTTTTCCGGCATCTTTGAGTTCTAAGGCTTTTTTCACAATGAGTGCGGCGGCGATGTCGGCATCTTTTTTAGGTTGTTTGCTATGACCCATGTCATCTTGAATAATATGCCGTCTTTTTTTCGACAAGGCAGACAAATATTTTTCTTTAATTTCATCGGGTTCCTGTCTTAATCCCAGGGAAATGATGTTATCGGATAAGCTTGCACATAAAATAGACAAATGATTGCTGTCTAATTCGGAAAGGCGCCGTACAGAAACCAGGGCATAGAGGAGTTTTTGCGCCAGATCGGGATCTCTCAATTCAATCCCTTCAAGGTGCTTTTGTCTTTGTTCAGGAGAGGAAGCTTGTAGCATACTTAATATTTTTTCAAATCCACCAGGACTTGTGATGATGGTATGTCTATTTTTTCTAAGCTTTTCAAGCTCTTCATACATATTTTCTAATTCGGGTGTGTCGACATGGTTCATTTGGCTTATGCGAAGAATAATTTCACCTCGCACATTTTCTTGGAGATATTTAAAAAGAGCAGAGGCTTTTTCGGGTAGACATATGGAAATTAACAGTGACATTGTCTGTGGTAATTCACTCTTCATCCATTGGCTTATTGTTTTATCATCAATTTCATTTGTGATATTTCGGATCTCATCGATTAAAAAAGAATCCGATATGGTTTCAATCCATTTTTCATCTTTTATGGATTTATTAGCTGTTATTAATATTTTTTTTGCACTTTCAATTGAAAATTTATTATTTTCTGAATTCAATTTTTTGATGATTTCAAGAAACTCTTGTGCTATGTTATCAATATCTTGATCGCTCAATCTTGGTAATCTACTAAATGATCTTAATATTTTTTTAACTTCATATTCTGGAATATTTTGAATTAATTTACTTGCAGCTTCTTCACCTGCGAGGGCAAGAATTGCTGCCGCTTTTTGACCAGGTGTCATGTTTATTTTTTCCTTAATAATTTGATTTTTGATATGCTAAATATTATTTTAGCATTTTAGGTTCATTCAACCAAGGTATTGAGGAAATTTAATGTCAACACATAATCATAATCAAATTAAACACGTAAATCCAAGTGAGACTGAAATAAACAATAATGTTTATCAACGTGTAACTTCCCATCTTGTTTTGAGTGCGCATTTAAATGCGGCGAGTAATCTTTTTGGAGGTCTCCTGGTTCAATGGGCTGACGAATGTGCCGGGATATTTGTCATGGAAGTATTAAAAACACATCATGTAGTTACAAAGAAAATATCCGAAGTTTTATTTAACGAACCTGCAAAATTGGGAGATGTGTTGGAGTTTTTGTGTCGCGTAAAAGCCGTAGGTATGACTTCTATTACTGTTGAATGTGTAACAAGAGCAAAACAGATTGACAGGGAAGATAGACTCCGTACTATCTTAAATTGTGATTTTGTATTTGTAAAAATCGATAAATTTGGACGTCCTGCACATCATCAATTTGTTTTGGAGGAAAGTTAAACTATGTTTCATAAAAGAAGCTCCTCGTTTTTTTTTGATCATTCGTCCGAATGCCTCTGGGAGCCTTCCTTAAACCATATAAATTCTTCGCAACTACATCATTTTATAAATTTTATAAATCAAAAATATTCTTTGCAAATTAAAAATTTTTCTGAATTATACAATTGGTCAATTGATTCCCATGAAGACAATCAGGGTGTTGCCTGTTTTTGGTCTGCTATTTGGGATTTTTCTGAAATAAAATCAAAAAATAAAGGAAATATTATTGTAGAGAATTTAAATCAATTTAAATTAGCACAATGGTTTCCCGAAGCAAAATTAAATTTCTCCGAAAATATTTTACGGAAAAATGATAACTCCGATGCTATTATATTCAAAGGTGAAAATAAAATATACAGAAAATTATCCTGGGCATGTCTTCATAATGAAGTTTCAAAAGTGCAGCAATTTATGCAACAATGTAACCTTAAAAAAGGCGATAGGGTTGCATTTTTTATTCCCAATATTCCTGAGACTATTGTTATTTTACTTGCGGCAGCAAGTTTAGGCTTAATTTGTACATTTTGCTCCCCCGATTTTGGTGTACAAGGTGTTCTCGACCGTTTTAGTCAGGTAAAGCCTACTTTATTTGTTTTTTCGGATAAGTATTTATATAACGGTAAAACTATTTCAAATTTGGAAAAGGTTCAAGAAATATTAAATAAATTATCTGTGGTTAAATACGCAATTCAGATTTCTTATTTCAAAGATAATAATCACTCTAATTTAGATATCTTAAATAAGGAATTGAATATTTCACAATATGAATCAATATTAGAAAAATATAAGTTAAAAAAAATTTATTTTGAACCTCTGCCTTTTTCTCATCCTCTTTATATTATGTATTCTTCAGGTACCACAGGGATTCCAAAATGTATTGTTCATGGGGCAGGTGGAACATTAATTCAACATTTAAAAGAACATAAGTTGCACTGTAATTTTAAATCTGGTGACAAAGTATTTTATTATACGACCTGTGGATGGATGATGTGGCAATGGTTAGTAAGCAGTTTGGCTTCAGAATGTACCGTGTTACTTTATGATGGCTCCCCTTTTTACCCAGGTAGTGAAGCTTTATTTGAATTCATTGATCAAGAAAATGTTAAATTTTTTGGAACTTCAGCCAAATTTATTGATGCTGTAAGAAAATCCAGTTTTATTCCTAAAGAAAAATATTCATTTAAAAATTTAGAAATCATAGGATCGACGGGATCTCCCTTAGTCGCAGAAAGTTTTGACTTTGTATATCATAATATTAAAAAAGAGGTTTGCTTGTCTTCCTTATCAGGTGGAACCGATATTATATCCTGTTTTGTTTTGGGAAATCCCATGGGGAAGGTTTATCGTGGTGAAATTCAAACCCGTGGTTTAGGCATGAAAGTCGAAGTTTTTAATGAAGAAGGAAAAAGCATTATCGATGAAAAAGGGGAACTCGTCTGCACGTTACCTTTTCCCTGTCAGCCCTTATATTTTTGGAATGATCCCCAAAATAAAAAATTTTATGCTAGTTATTTCGAAAAATTTGATAATGTTTGGCATCATGGAGACTGGATGGAAATTAAAAAACAAGGGGGGATTGTTATTTATGGTCGCTCCGATGCTACTTTAAATCCAGGAGGGGTGCGTATTGGAACTGCCGAAATTTACAGACAAGTGGAACAATTTGATGAAGTGGAAGAGTGTATTGCTATCGATCAAAAATGGGGTAATGATTCACGTATTATTTTATTTTTAAAATTAAAAAAAGATATTGTTTTGAATGATAATCTTAGTACTAATATTAAACAAAAATTAAAAGTAAATTGTTCGCCAAGGCATGTCCCCGCTAAAATTGTTGCTGTTCCAGATATTCCGCGTACAAAATCGGGAAAAATTGTAGAATTAGCTGTGCGAAATATTGTGAATAATCAAGATGTTAAAAATAAAGAATCAATGGCAAATCCAGAATCGTTGTCCTTTTTTAAAAATTTAGCCGAACTCAGTTGTGATTGATTTTAACTATTCCCACAAAAGAGGATGTTCCTTTATCTTGTCAGCTAAAACGAATATTTCACCTGGAAGCGGTGGGATCGCATTCCCTTCCGAGTTACGTGTTGGATATTTTGGAAATAAGATGTAACCATTTTTGGGAGATATCATTGTTTTTTGAGAGTCTTTCCATCCTAAATCCATTCCTTTAGTTACTTTATTAAAATTGGCAAGACCTTCTTTTAATTTTGTAGCGGGACTGCTAAAAGGTTCTCTATGAATGACAGAAAAAAATTCGAAATCCCCATTTTTATGGGATAATTTTTTAATTGAAAATTTATTTCCATAAACTTTATCCATTAAAAATAAAGATCTTTTAATTATATTGTAGCAAATATTTTCCGATTCTTGTGAGAAACCTTTTTCGCTGAGTTCTATAGTAACACCGACTTTACCAAGAGATCGAACATATTCATCGCTACACATTCCTGCGGCAGAAAAAGAAGATCCTTTTTTTCTTGTGACAAAAGTTTGAGCAACTCCTGCAGCACGCGCCCAATAGTAACTTTGTTCATTCATTTCAAAAATATAAAAAGGCTTTAAACAAGGCATGATCGTTTGATGAAAATCAAAATAAACATCTGCCCTATTGAGGAGCGGCATAATTTCAAGCGCTCTTTTTCTTTCCATGGACTTCTGCATGGAGTTTTTATTTCCAAAACTGCGGTTTAAATCGGCTTCTAAATAGCGCACATTCTTGAGAGCAGCATCGATATTGCCCAAAAAAAATGTAACTTTGCCGCCATATTTTAGTTTATTTGACAGAAGATCATCAATGCTTTTTAATAGAGCGGGTAGGGAGCCTACCTCATTTCCATGAATTAGCCCCGAAAAAACAATATGTCCCAGGTGTTTTTTATAATCTAATGAAATGCTATGAGGTACACCATTTTCAAATTTTTTTTCAAGTTTCTGAAATTCATTTAAATAAGGTTTTAATTTAAATAGATAGTCTTCCAAAACAACATTCCTTTTTGTTAAAATGATCTGAGTATATGCAAATGAAGTTCTCAGCTCTTCAAATTAACAATTTAATTTTGTATTTAAAATAAATCAAATGTATTATGAAAAATTCATTGTTGACATAGCTTCATAGAGTCGCTATGTCTTTTAGAGATTCATTTTTAGTGAGGTTTCTTTTGCCCATTTATCTTTATGAACCGACAATTTGGTCTGAGAATGAACAGGATTCTCCTTGCTGTTATTTTGAAGTTTTACAATCTTTTAAAGAGCTGCCCTTAAAGCAATGTCCAACTTGCGGGCATGACATCCATCGTGCTGTGACATCTTTTAGCATCGCGAATAAATTTGATAGCAATGCAAATGCATCTGATTCCTATCAAGCATTGGATAAAAAAAATAATTCTCCTGCGGCAAGAGCTGCTCAATTAGCAATGCGTCATATATGTCGCAGTGGTTGCAGACATTAAATCGAAAATTTATTATTTTTTTTAAGCTTCTAAGCAACATTGCATAAATAAAATTCTAATATTTTCTTGTTAATGTAAACCCATAATTTTCATTACTTGATTGCGTCTTATATTCGTAACTGCATTGGAAGTTTGAATTATAAAAGCCAAAAAATGAATGCGATATTTTTTGTCGACAGGTATAAATGGAAAATGCTCTTGTATTGATTTTTTTTGAGTTTGTTACGATATGATTAAAATATAATGAATTTATAGTTGAAATTTTTAAGTATTCGTTTTTTTAATTATTTAAATTTATTTTTATTAGAAATTTTTATTTCTCAAAAAACAAAACAGTTTTTGGTTTCTTTTGAACTTCTCGAATTGAGTGATCCCCTCGTGCAATGATGGTCGCGCGCGTGATTTTTCCTTGGTAAACTTCAAAAATAAGAATGCCTATTTTTTGAAGAATCATAAAGAGACCAAGACCTGCGCCAGGTGTTCCTTCTTTCACGGCTTCGTTTTCTTTAAATCCTAAAGCATGGCGAATGTATTTTGTGATTCCCTTACTTTGAAATGTGCCAAATTTATCTGAGACGGTGAGGACAAGATTTAGACCATCAAATAGGCAATTAAGATCAATTCTTTCATTTTCTGGCAAAGCTACAGGTTGAGTTCTATCAATGGTATTTCGAGTCGGGCAAGCATCCCATATGGCATTCATTAAAAATTCATCGACAACATCTCCAAAAATTTTAGGATAGGAACTGGTTCCAGCCACAAGATGGGAGTTGTTTTTTTGCATTTCTTCTGAAAAAAACTCAGTTACCTTGGTTTGGATTGTTGCGCGTTCTGAGGAATTTGAAAGTACATGCATAAAACTCGGAACATTTTCAAGGTTGTAATTATTAAAAATATAGGTTTCATTAGATGATTTATAAAATGTTAAAATATGTTTAATGATTATTTTTAGGTTTTGATTATGTAACAAACCAATTAAAAATCGAATTTCTTTCATCTCTTCTTTATGTTTTTCAAATAATGATAATTCTTTATCTGACGGAAACAATATAAAATTATGTTTTAAATGTTCCTTTGCATTAGTTACAAAAAATTGAAAATCGGTGCCGCTCGAAAGTATAAAAAAATCATTTTCATTTGCTACAGAATTTAGGATTTCCTGATTTGAAATATTGGTTTTTAAGTCATAGGAGGCTTCTTGGCATGCTGTTGTAATGGCATCAAGCTGAGGTTGCTTGATATTTTTTCCTAAGTATTCTGTTATGTAAAAACAAAGTGATGACATCATTATCCTTAATATGATGATTTTAAGAAATTTTCGCCTGTTTCTGCAATTTGGTCAAAGGAGGATGTCGGTTTTCTAGTAGGAATAATTTTTATATAAAAAGGTATATGCTTTCTCCATTCATAAGATTGTAGAAAGGCAAATTTTGCCCATCTAATGTTAATATATTTGAACTTTGTAATTTATTGTTATAGCAAAGACACCCCAATGGAATAAACTGAGAGTTTTCATGATCGTCGAGTTTAACCTCGGGGAAACCATTTATGGAGGAAAATATTTTCATATAATTTTTAATTTGATCAATATGCGATAAGGCATGATTGCCTGTTTTATAGTCAATGATAAACAAAATTTTTGTATTTATAGGTATATGCTGGATTTTATTTTTGATATTCTCAATTTCTTTATGAGATAAATTATAAATTTCATTAAAGGGAAGATTAAGTAAATCCTTCGGATTTAAAATCCCTAAAAAATCAACTATGTGTCTGGATGTATTCAAAAAGTTATTTTTATTGCTTGTTTTAATCCATACTTCAAATTCATGAAATGCTGCAATTGAAATTTTTTCAATTAAATATTGTAATGAGTTTAATGTCGCTTTTCTATTTTCAGCAGCAGCATGATAAAGAATACCTTTAGAAATACGCTCTCTATTTTTTTTAAAGTGATCTATTTTATAATTTATGTTTTGAAATTTATTATTTTTACTTATACTTTCATCTTTTTCTATTTGTTCATGATTTGATTTTTCAAGAATAAAGTCATTATCTAATTTAAAATACTTTTCTTTAAAAAAATTAAATGAAAATGCAGATTCGTATTTAATATCTTCAGAATTTGAATTTTCTGCCTTTTTTTCAAGGAATTTTTTTATAAAATAAGGGCCATATTCTTGGTAGCTGATTTTTTTATTTTCATTTAAAATATTTTTTGGAGAAAGTTCCTGATCCTGTTGTAGCCAGGGTTCAGGGGGTAATTTTTTTTCAGAATTTTTTGCAGATTTTCCTTTTGTTTTTGGAAAACCTCTTAACTTAAAATGCAAATCCAAATATTTAATAAATACTTCTTCTTCTAAATAATTTTGAAAATCTAAGGATTCACATTCGGTTATTTTTCCAATTTCATCACGAAAGCCATCCTTTTTTAATCTTTTAGGTTGGAGAAGAATAAGATTTTCTTGTGCCCTTGTGAAAGCAGTATAAAAAACCCGCTGGCGTTCAAAATCTTGTTCAGCTTGTTTTCTTAAATTTGGAAAATAATATGATTTTTTAATTTCACCATTTGGCTTATATTCTATATTCATATCATTTTCTGTAAACTTTTCATTGCGAATTCTTTTTAATACAGACATATTTTCAACATCATCTTGCAGCCAAGTAATATCTAAAAAAGAGTCTGATAAAGAAGAAACAAATTTACCCATGGATTTTAACTTTCCATACTTAGGATAAAAAAATACGTGCTTCCATTGCAATCCTTTTGCTTTATGAACCGTTTTTATTTCAAGGGAATTGCTGTTTTCAAAATCAATATGAGATGAGGATTTCACATTCCATTGTCGAAGTGGATAGGGTAGAATATTCTTATTTTTCAAATTTATTTTATCGTTTATTTTGTCTGCAATACTATTTTCTAATGTTTCTCTAAAGTGAGGCGAGTCAAGTTTTGCTGATAAAGCAAATGAAAATTGATCCATTTTAGCGCAAAATAAACTTGCATTCGACTTTTTAATGAAATCATTATGAAGATTTACAAGTTTCCAGCGCAATAATTGCCAAGCTTTAAAAAAATTATCTTTTGCTATTATTTTATGCTCTTCAATAATATTTATAATTTTATTTTCTAAAAATTGATCACATTTTTTAAAATAAAAATATTTTTCAATATCGTGATGTGTCATATGTGAAAGGGGACTTTGCATAATTTGATATAAGTCAAATAAATCGTTTTCACCTGCAAGACATCTTGATAAAGAAAGGGCAACTTGGTATTCAAGAGAGGACTCTGTATCTTTATTTTTTTGACTTCCATTGAGAACGGGGACGTGAATATTTTTTAATGCTTGTGATATTTTTTCAGCATCTTTATTTTCTTCACATAAAATAACCATTTCGTTCCATTGAGTATTATATTTTTTTTGATATTCTTTTATATAATTTGCATAAACGGCTAAGGAGTATTGTTCCAATTTGATATTATTTTGACTGATAAATTCTTTATCAATATCTGAAAAAAAACGCTCTTTATTCAAAGATGTTGTTACCAAATGTACACAGGGTTCTTCTTTTGTAATGTCTATTTTAATTCCTGCTTCAAGAGCATTTTCAGGAGTAAATTTCTTTTTAGCTTCACTATAAAAGTAGGAATTTTTAAACTCCGCCGAAAAATTCGGATTTTCCCAGCTGAAGGCAAAATGCGATAATAAATTCATTTCATTTAATAAGTTGGGTTGTGATCGAAAGTTTTTTTTAAGCTCAATATGTTCCCAGTTATTTTGAATTTTTAGATTCTGGAAGACATCTACGCTGGCATTGCGAAATCCATAAATACTTTGTTTGGGATCGCCTACAACAATCATACGAGCCTTACATTCTGTTACCATTCGAAATAATATTTCATGTTGAATATGATTAGTATCTTGATATTCATCTACAATAAGTTCTTGCAACTGAATTGGAATATTATTTTTAAGGTTTTCTTTTAAAAATAAGGCGCGATCGGAATAAGTAAACTCACCTTTTATGATTCTTTTTTCATACTCATTTCGTGCTAATTTATGAAATTCATGAATTAAATAAGGTGTTGAAGGATGAATTTCTTTAGCCGCAATTCTTAAATGCTCTGGTGAACTAGCTAGAAAGGTCTCATTGCACAGTGTTTTTAATATTGTTTCTAAAGTTCCTTGGCTATCAATAAAACTTTTTTTTATGGCACCAGATAAAATAAAATCAATGGTATAAGCTAATTCTATATCGTTAAAATGATGTTGAATAAAAAAATGATGTATAGAATTTTTAAGCTCCTGACAAACAATATCTTCTTCAATCAGTTGCAATCGAGGAGGCATTTGAAATGTATTTTTTTGTTTTGATTCCCACCAAGTAGGATAAATACATTGTACTAATTCTGCAAAAAAACTGTCAATAGTTGAAATGTGAATTAAAGAAAGAGCATCTGAAATATTCAAATCTTTAGAAATTTCTTTTTCAATTTTTTCTTGAATTTGTTTAGTAGCATCATTAGAAAATGTAACAATAAACAATTTTGAAGGATTGATGTTTTTTGGCTTGTTTATTAGCAACCATTTTATTCTTTCGGTTAAAACAGCCGTTTTTCCAGCACCAGCACCTGCCTCTATGAGCAAATGCTGCTTGACATCGTGAGTGTGGGGAAAAAATTGAATGCATTTTTGTTGTTCTATTGTATAGTGATTCATAAATTTAGCTTTCATTAAAATCAAGGGCGATAAAATATTCAATCCTCATCAAATGACTCAATTTCTTCAGTATTAAGCCCCACGCGCGTCGGACATAATACTTTAAAATCACAAAAATTACATGTGTCTTTCTTAATAGGATTAGGATAAAAATCGCCTTGCTTTAATCGCAAAGCAAATTGAGAATATTCTTTTCTTAGTTTTTCATATGTTTCATTATTTTTTTTAAGCAGGGAACTAAATTCATAAGATATAATTGGGTTTGACTTCTCATCAAGATTTTTTAAATGATAAAGTGAAAAGGAAATGATTTGACTTCTGCTGTGATTTTCCTCTTCTTCAAGCAGTTTTTTTTGTGCCCAAGCTAGACAATATAAACCGCCTTGTGCACTTAGTTTGCTTCCTTTAACTTCTTTGAGCTCAGAAGGAAATAGGGAAATTTTTTTTTCTGTTTTAGGAATGTTTGATGTTTTATAATCAATAATGCTTAAGCCATTTTCATGAGCATCAATACGATCTATTTTTCCTGTGAATGTCATTTCCTCTAATTCCAAAGATATGGGTCGCTCTCTTTCAATGCCTGTGAGTCGATTGGGGTGGTTTTCAATTGAAAAATATTCAATATTGAGGAAGCGGAAAAACGTGCGTTTTAAAATTTCTCTCTCCTGTATCAGAGTGAAATTCATTTTATTTTCATTTTTAAAAACGTCCCAAATATTATCAATAGCTTCTTCAAATGTGATTTGAATTTCTTTTTTAAATTCGGTACTTTCTTTAATAATACAATTATTTATAATTTTTTTCCATTGGTCTTTATTTGAACTTAGAAAATTCTCTTCAATTTTAAGAGAATTGAGGATATTTTTATAAATAGATGGCATTATTTTTTCATAATTATAGTTACCTAATAATGTAACAAGTCTTGTCATAAATTGTTCCGCTACGACATGCATACGGCTGCCAATTTCTTTATTATCAATGGATAATTCTTCTTGTTCTTCTTTTTTAATATTTAATACTTCTGATAAAAAGAACTGCAAAGGGCATTGAATATATTTCTCAAAACTTGTTATAGAGATATTTTTATTGATATCAAATAATTCGCTTTTCCAATTGGGAATAAGAATTTTTTTATCGTTGGAACTATAAGAAAATCGATTTATCAAATGGCTGTGTGCTGAAGGCGGCAATGCTTTGCCAAATTTAAAAATATTTTCTTTTGGAAGCAGGTAATTTGGAAATTGTTGCAATTCTTCTGAATTTTCTAGCCAAAATTCCAATGGAATTTTTAAATTAGAAATATTTTTCCAAAAACCACGGTACATCAATTCACTGGCAGGCAGGTCAATAGAAACACCTTGTTTACGTAATATGGAAATAGCATTATTAAGAACTTTAACGTGAAAACTTGAGCCTGTAGGAGCATGGGCTCTTCCTATAGCAATTATTTTTTTTGGTATATCAGGCGATGCAAAATAGGATAATGCTTTAGGACAATTTAGCACAGGATGTTGTTGTCCAATTTGCACATATTCTGATTCCATATTTTTAAGAAAAAGATGACTGATAAAGTTTTCATCCCTCTTTTTTATTTCGAGAGAATATTTTTTTCCAATAGAATCGAATTTTGATTCATTATCTATAAGTGATAATTGTTCAAGAAAGTTGTCAAAATGGGAATCAATTTGAGGATAAATTTCTTCCGCATCTAAAAATTTTAAATTGTTTTTATTCCATTCGGCAATAAATTGTGAACTCATAGGATAACGACCTGCGGCATCGGGGCGTGTCTCACGAAATTTTCCAGGATCAAAGTCGGCAAGAAGGCATATTGTATTTTCTTGATTTATTAATACACTTTCAATATTTTCTGAGTAACAGTGTCTATTTTCGGATACGTAATAGTGAATATGAGATTGATCAATTTGCACGTCATTGTGTGAATCAAAAATAACTGTTCTTGAGGTTAGAAAAGAAGTTGATTTTACATTTAATATTTTTCTTGCTGTTAAAATTGATTTTTTAAATTCATCTACAAAATAACTTTGAAAATTTCCAGGTTTTATTGTGGATCCCGAAAATTTTTCAATATCATTTGGGATTTCTTTGCTATGAGAATTTATGTATTCAGGAGCAGAAATCCATAAAATATGGCCATTTAAAAATTTAAGTGGTAAAATTAAGTTAGTGTCATTTTCTTGAATATGATCACTAAATTTTTCTTGTAGATATTCTTTTACTAAACTTTGTAATCTGCTGTATTTTTCAAATTCTAATTTTGTGAATTGATATGTTGCTAAAATTTGTTTTAAAACTTTTTCATTTATTTCTTGAATGGCAGAAATATTTTCTAAGTCTTGAGTGCTAATAAGAAGCTTTGCAAAACTGGCATCTTCAGGCCAAGAAATATCCAGGAGCGATAATATTTGTTTTGCAAGAGGCAGAGAATCATTGCCTAAATACCCGTAAAAATTTAACACATTTTTAATAAAATGTTCTTGATTAATAACATCAAGATAGGGTTTTGTTATGAATTTAGGAATTTCATTTATTATGTTTTTATTTGTTGTTGCAGCAATAGTAGCGCAAAAATTACGAGCGAGATTGTCTAATGTATACATAGAAATTCCAAATAATCCTTCTGAATTATGTGGATTTTTCTCTTGCAATTGTTCAATTTCAAAAAGCACTTGATTTCTAACTGTGATAAGGTCTTCTTTTCTTTCACAAACAATAGACCATTGTGTCGTGTAATTTGATTTGAAACATTCGTTAAAAATTTTTGCAAACTCTTTAATGGACTTGTATTCACATAAAAATAAGGATTTTTCAAAAAACTCTAGTTCCACAATTTCCCTCATTTAAATTTTATTGAAGCACACAAAGCTGTTAAGTATTGAAGCTATCAAGTTTGCTCCATCCCAATTAAACTTGTCTTATATATAGGAATATTTTATTTTTAACTATCTTTTATTAAAAAAAAATACTATTTTTTTATTTTTTATGAATAATTAATTATTTTTTAAATTTATTGTTTAATTTGATTATTTCTACAATATCAAGTGGCGATTGAATGCAAAACGCACCATTTGTAATAAGATTATTTGTACCATGGCTATTTGTATTTTCAACTTCTCCAGGAATAGCTCCCACATCTATTCCTAAATCGGCAGCGGCTTGTGCTGTTAAAAGACTCCCACTTGTGGCGCCCGCTTCAATAACAAGGACAAAGTCTGCCAATGCCGCAATGGATAAATTGCGCCGCGGAAAATTCCATTTTTGTGGAGGTTCATAGCTCTGAAATTCACTGAGTAGTAATCCTTGTGGAGATTGTGCTAAATCCTGAAAGAGTTTTACATTCGATGCAGGATAGAGTTTTTTTAGTCCGCTCCCTATAACTGCACAGGAGGAGCCATGATTCAGACCCACAGCATTGGCAATGGCATCTATACCAATAGCTCCCCCAGATAATATCGTGTAACCTGCTTGAGCTAATGCGGAGGCAAAGCGATAAGCTTGTTGTCTACCATAATATGTTGGTTTTCTCGAGCCAATGATGGCGATAAGTGGTTTTTTAAGAATATCTGGGTTGCCAAGATATTGGAAAGCAAGAAAGGCGGGATGTCTTAATTCTTTTTGCAAAATCGATTCTATTTTACAACGCGTCAGAATATTTTTAAATTGCTGAGTTGTTTCGTTTTTACAATTGTAGAAGTCATTTTTTTTGTTTTTTGTTAAATTTTTTAATATTTCATTGACTTTAAATTTATAATCTTCTCTTCTTTCTTGAATTAATGTTGTTACTTTTCTTAATTCACAAATTGATAAATTAGTTTGTAAATTCCAAAAATCTGTATTATTTAATTGAATATTTTCGTAGTTACTTTTCATTTTTCATTTTTCCTTTCGATGACCTCATTTAAAGAGGAATATATTCTTGTTTTAAAAGAAAATTGATCTAAGTTAGAGAGAAAAAACTTTTGTCCAAGTTTTTTTAAGTTCTGAACATATTTTTATCTTAATCAAAAAAATGACATAGAATATTAAGTTTAGCGTCTTAAATTGGGTAGGAAAAAATTTGACTACTATTTTTCTATATGCTTTACTCAGTTTAAAGCAATACAAGCTTAAAAATGTGTCAAATAAATTCATGCGTAATTCATTGCGCATTGACATTTGTTACGAAAATATAACCATGAGGTGATTATGAAGGAAAGCCGCTGCCCATATCATGTCAAGCAGGGATTAGTTGATGCGGAAGGGAAATTGGTGCTCAGCGATGTCTGTGGGGTAAAATCAGCATGCGGTGCCGTTTGTCCTTTTGCGCCTTTTAAAGAAAATTCACACAAAGAGTGTTCTCGCTTTATGGCTCATGTTCGTGGTGCGGAGAGACAAGTACTTGTCCCGAAGAACGATATAGAGTATTTGCCTGAAGTGAGTGGTTTAAGCAATTTTAGTGAGATTGATCTCTTGTGAGCACAACTTCCAGTATCTATAGCAAAAAGGGGCGTAATGGGCGGTTTTTTAACCTCAATGACGCCATCGGAAGTGAAATTGAGTCCTATGACATTGGGACAAATGCTTTGTTTAAAGTCGCACTTTTTACAGGAATCGCAGCAGGTTCTGAAGATATTTCCGATGCCTTTCTTTTGGTACTTAAGAACTCTTTAAATGAAATTTCAAAGATTTCTCCTTATAGGCTTGTTTCTTTATTATCATTCCCCTATTTTAGTAAAAAATTCATAGTTTCTGCGTTGTTGGAAATAAAAAATCGACGTTCTCAATGGCTTTTAAGTCAATGTGATGCATCGGATTTATCAGGTCTTGATTCTAAAAGTTCTCAATTTTATTTTACAAGTCTTGAAAAGAAGATGTTTGAAGAATATGTGGCAACTTGGCCTAATGCACAAAATTGTTTAGAAATTGAATTTAAAAAAGTACGTAAAAGATTCATTATAACTCTTTTAAAAAAATATTTTAATTTTATTTTATTTTGGTGTTTGATTTTATTGGCAATTTACATAGGTTTGCATATCACTTCTCAAGAAAACTCATTAACCATGTGGGAACAACTCAGAGGTTGGATTAACTTTGTTTTTCAGAGGTTACGTTAACTTAGATTAAAGTGAGTTTTTCTCATAAATTAAGAAGTATTTTTTGTTTGGTTTGCAGCATCTGCTTTCTGGTTCCCATAACCAAATTCTGCAACTAGGGGCAGGGTTACAATAATTATCTTTTTCTAAATTAAAATCATATTCTTTACTCATGATTTCATAGTGGAATTTTTCCGCATCATTGTCTGAATTTGGATTTATTGTCTTAAGTGGCAGACTGGGTAATTGAGTTTTAGAATAAGTTAAAAATTCATTATCAACTTTTGATTTGCTTGAATCTTGCTTAGGTTTAAAAGTAACATCAGATTTATTTGGTGAGAATACATCTTCAGTGCCACTCTTATTTTCATTTTTGGCATTTTCAATCTTATTGTCTTTATATGTAGGTTGAGGCTCTACTTTTGGAATGACAGCCTTTTGTTCTTGCTTCAAATCCGTTTTAACTATTTCTTTCTTAGGTTCTGGTTTGAAAGCAGGTTCAGGTTGTTTCTTAGGTTCTGGTTTGAAAGCAGGTTCAGGTTGTTTCTTAGGTTCTGGTTTGAAAGCAGGTTCAGGTTGTTTCTTAGGTTCTGGTTTGAAAGCAGGTTCAGGTTGTTTCTTAGGTTCAGGTTTTTGGATAGGTGATTTTTGAGTCTGCTTTGGTGAAGGCATTTGAACTGAGGGATTGTTTTTGGGAGTCAGATCAATTTTTTGTTTTTCTCTTTTAACATTTGCTTGTTGAGGCTTATCACCCGGTTTATTAAAATCGTTAGGGAGACGAAGAATTTCTCCTACATAAATCAAATCTCCATTAGTTTCCTTGGTATGTGGATTGATTTTTAGGACTTCTTCGAGTGAGCCATCTTTTCCATAAATAGGTCTTAAAGAATGAGTTTTTAGAATGGTTGTAATAGTGTCGTTTTTTTGAACTTTATATTCAATGTAATTTTCATTTGCGAAAGAGTTATTTGCAAATAAAGTTACCATAGTTAAGGCTAAGGTTACTAAGATATTTTTTGTTGTATTTTGGTTTTTTAAAACCATTAAATAACTCCCGCGCAATTACATTTGGGGAAAACATAATTTTTAATCGGAAGTTATTTAATATTTTATGAATATAAAAATAATAATTTAGTAAAATTAGGTATTTAAATTTTAGATTAAAAAAATTTAAATTAGATTTTTTTGTAACTCTCAAATGGAATTTTTTTTAGTTATGATTTTAATGGTTTGTAATGGAAGCAAGATTTTTTATGCTCAAGAATTTGATAGTTCCCCTGTAAATCTTTTTCATTTAAATCGATTCCGCATTCTGGGCAAAGTCCTTTGCAATCTTCTCGACATAAAGGAAGTTCGGGCAAGGCGCAGAACATGGAATCCAATAGAAATTCATCCAATTGAATGGCATTTCCTTTAAAAGAATAGGATTCCAAATCAGATTCTGTTAATTCAATTTCATCCGAATTTTGTTGTTGTGAGAGTTTAGAAAGTCCTGATTGAAGGTACTTTTGGGAATTATAGGGAACAAAAAATCCATTTAACTCTACTTTTAGTTTTTCTCTGTAGAGAGTTAACGAACGAACGCATTCCAGCTGTGGTTCAAATTCAAGCACGCCCTCTGCTCGAAAAATATTTTGTTCCTTTATGATATTTAAATATCCTGATACTTTTTCAAGATCTTCAGGGGAATTGAGACTGCATTCTTGTAAAAAAGAGGAAGTCCATTCACTTAATATGGAATCTAAATGAAATGAATTTGGGGTGTTTTCCATTGTCTTACCAAAAGTAACATGAATTTTTGAGCCGATTTTGGATAGAGGAATGGCAAGATGAGGTTTCATTGTGTTTTTTTACCTATAAATTTCAATGTGTTATTTGTAAGCTAGGGGCTAAATACTCTTTCGAGCAGATTTTATCCACCCCGTGCTTAGGATAAGACCAATTAAAAGAATTATACCGGATAAGTAAAGGGATTTTTCCTTGAGAAAAGCATCAAGACCCAAACCGTGTTGATAAGCAAAACCGATGAGAGCGGGTCCTAAAATCTTTGCGAAAGAAACAATGGTTTGTGCCATTCCAAAGCCAAATCCTTGCCATTTTGATGAAATGGATAAGCTGATTAAGGCATTTAAGGAAGGGTTTGCTATGGCAATTCCTAAGCACATTGCCGACATGCTCAAAAAGAAAAAATGAGGATGGGGAGCGCAAATGGGGATAGCAAAGAAGCTCATAACCAAAAGTGAGAGTCCAATTTTAAGCGAAAGAGCTTCCCCCACTCTTTTTATCAAATTTCTTACAATAAAAAAATTAGCTATAAGTGATAAAACTCCAATAAAAATATAGCTTTTATACACATTAATTTCAGAAAAAAAGTAGGCATCCTTTAAAATCAGAGGCATTAGAGTTTCGATGCCTGAAAATGAAATCATGAGTAAAAAAAGGACTGTGCAAAGTATACAATAACTTTTATTTTGAATAGCTAATTTTAAGGCTTTTGAAAACGTAGATTTAGTTTGCTCCTTTTTTGATTCTGATAAATCACCCACTTTATTCTTTTCAATCATCCCTTTTATAACTACATTTGCAAACTTAATATGAGTTTCTGGTAGTTTAAAAACAACAAAAATTAAGTTCCCTATATTTAAAATGGCAGCACAAAAAGCTATGCCTAGTATGTAATTCCCTTGTAATAATTGTAATTTATCAATGGATAAAATGATACCAGTTCCTAATAAAGGACCAACTGTAAAACCTCCTCCAAATGCCAGCCCAATAGTTACCATATGACGTCCTCGATCCTGGGAAGAAGTGATGTCTGAGATACATGCTTGGGCGGTTGCAATGTTTCCTGCGGCAAATCCTGCTAAAATTTTTGTAACCACAAGAAATATATAGGAATTTGCGAATCCTGTGAGGATTTGTGCCATACACGATAAGGCTATGGAAGCAATAAGAACTTTCTTTCTACCGATAATATCTGAAAAATATCCCAAAAATACCCCTGAAACGAGAGTTGCGAAAGCAAACCATGTTCCCAGCATGGCAATTTGGGAATCCGATGCTCTAAAAGAACGCGCTAAAAGGGGGAGAATAGGCATAAACATGCCGTAGCCAATTAAATCTAAGAAAATGGTAAAAAATATAGAAATCAAAATATTCTTTTGAATTTTATTAGGTTGCAACTTAGAGTCCTCATCTGAAGCAAATTTGAAATTCTTTCTGCATTTTGCAGAGGCTGCTACAATTTGATCTAGAAACTGTCACACCCATTTCAAAGGTGTTAAAAATTGGCAATAATCTCACATTGAGTCAAGAGAGAGGACAAAATGATTAAATTAACCAGGATTGATGGGAATGAGGTTTTTATTAATAAATCGAACATTCAATGGATCGAAGCCATGCCTGATACCACCATAACCATTTTAAGTGGAGCTCGAATTATTGTTAGGGAAAAATTAGATGAGGTTTTAAAGAAAATTGATGATCGGATTCAATATGAAAATAAAATTTGCCAAACGGGAGATGAGTTGCCAATGGCAAATTATCAGGAAAAATTTTCTTCTTTGCCAGAAAATTTATAACTAATTTTGCTGGTAATAGTTTGTAAATAAATCATCCGATATGACCCCTTGGGAGGTCATCTGTGGATCATAACACATCGAAAATTTTGAAATATAAAATTTTATATTGCATTTTCATACTGTTACTTTGTAAGAGTTCGAATTGTTATCCGCAAAATTGGCCTACCTTATTTATGAATGAAGATATCATTCCACAAAATAAAAATGATTTAAAAGAGATTGAAAAGTTAACCCAAAAAGATTTATCAAAAATGTCTGAAGATAAAATTAGAGAAAAAATTTTCAACTCCTATTATTTCATTGTTGATTTCTTTAGTAGCACAAAGGAAGAAGTACCTAAAGGTTGGTTTGATTCAAGAAAAAATCCCGAAAATTCCCTTTGGACAGGATTTCCTCCCGATTTAAAACGACAACCTTTAAAAATTCATTTTCCCTCATACAATTTAACAAGACTTGCCTATTTTACTTCAGAAGATCCCTATGTCTCTAGGTTAAATATTTGCCAAGGATTTTGGCAGCAAAATCGTTTACAAATGGCCTATGATTGCTTCTTCTTTTTGCAAATGGATTTAGCTAAAGATGGTGTGGCCATTTCTTCTTTAGTAAGGTTACAGGTCAATATTTTACACGCATTTTTCTTTTTATATTTGGCGACAAATGAAGAAAGTCAGCTTTTAGTTTGGAATGCAAAAACAGTTCCTCCTTCAACGCAAGCGTATACGGAGGGCGATCATTATTCAATGGCGCGCGTTTTGTTTTCCTATATAGCAACTAAAGTAGATGATTCTGTCTTTATGCCAAAAGAAAAAGTAGATGTGATTGAGCCAATCTATAAAGAGATATTAAATTCCCCTGTTTACTTTAAGCTTTCAAATAAAATTTCAAATAAAAAGACCTCAGTTACCTTATTAAAGGATCCCATAGATACATTAAAGTGGATTCAGACCGTCATGCCTATTGTGTATGCAAACGCTATGACAATGAATCAAGGAATCATGATTTGGGATCGTGCCTTTACTTCGGCCTATAAAATTGAAAATTATTTCCAATATTTTAATTACCCTCAAATGCCTGAAGAGTCTCCACTCGTTGTAAATAAACATATAAATACAGAAAGTGAAATTTATATTGCTCCCAAAAATAATACCGATCTCGTTGCTGCTGCCGATTTATTTCGTGCCAATGCGATGATTATTGCTCGTGATCCCGGAAAAGCCTTAGAATATGTTTCTGCTGGAATATTTAGAAAGGCACATCCTGAAATTTCAGCTCTTCTCTTTGATATTTCAGCAAATGCTTATTTTGATTTGGATTTGTTACGTTGGGCAAGAAGGTCTTATTCCTGGGCGGAACTTTATTCCAAAAGTTTTGCAAGTAAAGTACCAAGTTCTTTACTTTATGGAGCAGAAAGTGCGTATTGGTCAGGAAATTATGATGTTGCCAAAAATGGTTACGAACGATTTATTAAGCTCATTGGTGATCCCAAATATGCACCTTGGGCAAATTTGCGTTTAGCCGAAATTGCGGAACGAAAAGGAGAAAATGAAAGAGCGAAGGTTATTTATGAGCAAATTTTACGTAAATTTTATACTCATGAGGTCTCAAATGACGCTCAAGTCCGTTTATTTTGTCTTTACGAAAAAAAGTTAACTAAAAATACCAAAAGAGTTGAATATGAAAAAGTTATGGAAAAAATTAAAAATGCCCGGGATGTTTTAAAGAAACAAGCAAAAACTTGTATGCTTAGAGCCGATCTTACAAATATGCAAGATGATAGCTTTAAAGATAGCAAATTAAATGTTATTCAAAAATCTGAAATGCAAAAAAAAGCGATTCAATCCTATGCAAAAGAATTTCCTGACAGTGAGTTTCTTGTTCTTTTTACAGATCGACTTAAAGAGCTTGAGCTTGCAGAAGGAACTTTCTTAACCTCAAAAAACTCTTGCAATAAACTCATTGATTTTTATTCGAAAAACCGAAAGTCTTTAAATAAATTAGCAAAAAGTAATCACAAATATGTGAATGGGCTAAAATGGGACTCAGAAGATCGCTTAAAATTGTTACGTTGCAGCGCCTTTATCGGTAATATAAGTTTATGGAATGAATTGAGAAAATCCGAAATTGGGCAAGATGGTGAACCTCTGCAAAGTTATTTCTATAATTTATCCATTAGACCTTCCGTGGAAGTAGCCTTAACTACTTATCTTACCTTAAAAAAATCAAGTAAATCTTGGGTTTCAAAAATTAAAAAAATTGAAAAATCTAGTTTTGAAGTCACAAAAGCCGATGATTTTTGGGAAATGCTGACCTTACGTGAGCTTATGAAGTTTGATTTGCTCATGTCAAAATCATCAGAAAATTTGTTTAATAATGCTGTTTCTCAAGATTTTTTTAAAGATCCCAAACTCATTTATTCTTCTAATACCTTTTGTTTTTGGATGTTGCGTGCTTCACACCAATTTTCAAATAACCGTTGGGAATCTATTGCACAAACTAAAGATAAATCTATATGGTTGTTATTAAATACAAATTTAAAGGAACAAAAAGCATCACCTTGTGAATCTTCCTTTGCTAAGGCGTTGTTTAATGTTGCTTTAACGCGACCTACACCGTACTTAGATCAAAATATATTGTTACCTTATTTGGAGAATAGGGGTTTTGCAGTGGGCTCTGAGGACTGGCTCCACTATGTGCAAAGAATTGAAAAAGAAAGGGGTTATCAAGATAAAGAAGTTCAGGACATCTATCGTAAGCTATTGAAAGAAGGGAAGGAACCTCTTGTCAAAGAAGCGGCGGGGATGTGGATCAAAAAGAATCTGCCAGAAGAAGCCGATAAACTCTTATGGTAAGATGAATGTAAATATATTTTACCAAAAAGAGAGGTGTTCATGGGCAATATTGTGCATCTATCCCAAAAAAAACAAGAACGCGATCAAAAAAAACTTCATGCAAAAAAGAAACAGCCCGATGCTCAAACTATAAGATTATGGCGACTTTCTATGGAAATTGATGATCTTATCAAAAAGGGGGTCTTAGATGATTCATTGCCTCCTGATGAAATCGCAGCCATTTTGGCGCACAGACTTGGTACGTTAATTTCTTGTTGTGAAAAGCCAATTGATTTATCAAAGTTTTGCTGCAATATTATTGAGAGAATGAATTCAAATTGTATTACAGGTGAACCTGCATGACAGATGCTCTATTGTTTGATTGGAAAAAAGAAGATTATGTTGCTATAAGTGGTATGGTTGATGAACATGCAGATTTTAGTCCCTTATTTAATAAAAATCTAGAAAAATTATTTTTAGATTTAAAAAATGTCAATCGTATAAATAGCAGTGGTGTTAGACGTTGGGTTATTGCTTTAGAAAAACTTCGTGATGTAGAGCTTCATTATATTAATTGTTCCTTTTCCGTTGTCGAACAACTTTCTATGGTGCCTGAGTTTTTAACAAAAAAAAGCCATGTAGAATCATTTGATGCGCGTTACGTTTGTGAGAATTGCAATACTTCTCAAGTTGTCACTCTTGTTGTTGGCTATGATATTGAAGCAGGTCTCAGCAAATATCTCGATGGTCCCGATCGTTTGTGCCCTAATTGCAAAAGTAAAATGGAGTTTGATCACAATCCCGATAGTTATCTCTTTTTTTTAAGCAATTTACATAATAAGAAAAAATAATATTTTAATATATTTGCTTGCCGTTATTTTGGTTGCAATATATATCTCATAGTCAATGTGATTTTGATTGCGAGGTATTTATGGCAAATTTAAATGAATATAATTCCTGGTTGCTTTCCTTAAATCCTTTTGGATTAACAAAAAATGAAGAAATTAAAAATAAATTGGAATCACAAAATATTGAAGTTTATGATTTCACTCTTGGTGATCCCAAAGAACCAACTCCTTCCTTTATAATTGAAGCATTAAAAAATAATATCGATAATGTTAGTCAATACCCAACAAATGTGGGTATGTCGCAATTTCGTAAAGTATGTGCAAACTGGGCAAAACGAAGACTCTCCGTTGAGTTAAATCCCGAGTCGCAAATTATTTCATCAAATGGAAGTAAAGAGGCTATTTTTCATATTCATCAGGTTCTTTTAAATGCGGCATCGGCAAAGAGAATTGTTATATTTCCAGAACCAGGTTATCCCGTTTATAATGCAGGAACAATCTTATCGGGCGGTATTCCTTACGCGAATCCTTTGCGGAAAGAAAAAAAATATATTTTTGATCCCTCAGAAATTCCTCATGAAATTGCAAAAAAAGTGTCTGCAATTTGGTTATGTTATCCGCATAATCCAACAGGTGCTGTCATTTCTCAAACTGAAATGGAAAAAATATACGAGTGGGCTTTAAAATATAATATTGTTCTTCTTTCAGACGAATGTTACTTAGATATGTATTATGAAAATAAAATTGTTCCTGTGTCATTTTTAGAAATATCACAAAAAAATAATTATAAAAATGTTGTTTGCTTTTTTTCACTAAGTAAACGGAGTGGTATGACAGGATATCGTTCTGGTTTCGTTGCAGGAGATAATGAAATTATTTCTTTATTTGCAAAATACCGATTAAATGTAGGCTTAGGGACAGCTGATTTTGTTCAAAAAGCAGCTATGGTGGCATGGGAAGATAATGAACATGTGCGAGAAAGAAGTCTTATATTCGCAAATAAAAGAAAAGTTGTAGATAAATTTTTTGCAAAAAATAATATACACGTTTTACCCAGCAATGCTACTTTTTATGTCTGGGGAGATATCCCTGAAAACTATGACTCAGATAAAGAATTTACCAATGCTTTATTACTCGCAACAGGAATTATGGCGACTCCAGGTTCTGTTTTTGGAGAGTCCTGTTCGCGAAATTTTAGATTGGCTTTGGTTCCTACTATTGAAAAAATTAAAGAATGTTTTAATAAATGGCAAAATAAAATTGATTCCGGAGAATTTAAATTATGAAATCGCTATCTGTTCAAGAATTAACTCATCTACAAACACATGTTCACAATGCTTATTCTGATTCTGAACAGCTTAAAAATAAAGAAACACAAAATGCTATTGTTCAATGCTTGCGTTACCTTGAATCAGGGACTTTACGGGTAGCATCACCTCATGGGATGGAGGCCAACTGCGGTGAAGTGGAAATGAATCATTTGCAGCACTGGATAGTACATCCCTGGGTAAAACAATCCATATTATTAGCAATGAAAATGCGCACAGCGGAAACATTTTCTTGGGAATTAAAAAGTGAAATTAATAATACAATGCAAGGCCGTTCCCATGGTGGTTTGTTAACTTACCACGATAAATTTGATGTGAGAAATGATCTTGCCAAAGCCTCCGTTCGTTCCGTTTATGGTTCCATAGTTCGTGAAGGCGCTTTTATTTCAAAGGGTGTTATTTTAATGCCTAGCTTTGTAAATATTGGTGCGTGGATAGGTTCGGGAACTATGATCGACACTTGGGCCACAGCGGGCAGTTGTGCGCAAATTGGTAAAAACGTTCATGTTGCTGGTGGTGTTGGTATTGGAGGGGTTTTAGAGCCCGAAAATGCGCGTCCTGTGCTCATTGGTGACAACGCCTTCTTAGGCAGCCGTGTCATTGTCGTCGAAGGAACTATAGTTGGTGAGGGAGCTGTTTTGGGTGCTAATGTTTCTTTAACCTCTTCTACACCTATTTATGATGTTACGAACACAGAGCGTAAAGAATATCGTGGCTTCGTTCCGGCAAATGCCGTCGTCGTTGCGGGAACACGTATGAAAACATTTCCAGGCGGAGAAGTGCCTTTACAATGTGCTTATATTATTGCTTATCGCAGTGAAAAAACTGATTCTAAAGTCAGTTTAAACGATGTCCTTAGGGAAACAGGAATTGCTGTTTAATATAAAAATACAAGTTTTTTAAAATAAAAAGACTTGTATTTTTTACATATTTATTGAAATCTATTTTTTAAATTGATTTTCGCCAAGATAATTTTTGCTCAAGCCATCTGCTTAAACTCGTAAAAGCGAAGCAAATTATGAAATATATTATGGCGAGAAATATAAATATTTCTGCAGCATAATTTTGGGTGCGATTGTTAATTTGCTGTGCTACTTGTGTTATTTCTGATACCCCAACAATATATCCAAGAGATGTATCCTTAATTAAGGATACAAATTGATTTACAAAGGAAGGAATCATATTTCTAAGACCTTGTGGGAGAATAACGTAACGCATGCTTTGCCAATATGTTAATCCACTTGACATACAAGCTTCCGATTGCCCTCGGGGAATACTCGCAATACCTGCCTTTACAATTTGAGAAATGTAACAAGAAGTAAATATTGTTAAAGCACAAATAACAGTGCCGTTTTCGGGGAATTTTCCACCTGTCATTGCGGGCAATATAAAAAACATCCAGAAAATGACCATTAAAAGAGGCATGGCACGTATTAAATTTACAAACATACTAACTGGAATGCTTATAAATTTATTTCTTGAAATACACATAAGACCTAATATGAGACCACCTACAATGGATAGTAGCACAGATATAAATGCGAGAATTAAAGTTAAGGCCAATCCGCCCAGCGGGCCATTGGGGTAACGGCCAATCATAAATTGAAGAAAATTATTTGTTATGACTGAAAAATCGATAATACTGTCCATTTTAATGACTTCCTTTGCCCATAGGATTCAGGACTTTTTTATCATATATGTTTACCATTCCTGTAATTGCAAATGAAATACAAATATAAATAAAAGTAGCTGCAAAAAAGGCTTCAAAACTTTTAAAAGATTGGCTTTCAATTTGGCGTGCTTGGTAAGTTAATTCACCCACACCGATGACCATTGCCATTGAAGAGTTTTTTGCTAAATTTAAAAATTGATTTATAAGCGGAGGAATAGTCAAGCGGACAGCTTGCGGTAAGATAATATAATGCATAGATCGTATATATGTAAATCCACTGCTACGTGAAGCTTCCATTTGCTCTTTAGGTATAGCAAGAATTCCTGATCGAATATCTTCTGCAATAAATGCTGATGTATAAAAAGTAAGCGCAATAACAGCCGCGGCAAATTCAAAACTCATTTCATTTAGCCAGTTATTAACAAATGAGGGCAAAACTTGATATGAGCCAAAATACCAAAAAAAGAGTTGAACGATAAGAGGAGTGTTTCTTAGAAATTCCAGATAACACTGTGCAAAAAAACGCACAGGTGCAAACGGCATCATGCGCATTACCGCGATATTTAAACCTAAAAAAAATGCAAGGATGCACGAAATACTTGAGAGTTGAATTGTTGTAATAAAACCACTCCAAAGCATCTCTGCAAATTTTCCATGCAGGATAATCGAAAAATCAAAGTGAGATAAATTCATTGAACAGAATCCTGCTTGAAAGAGCTCATACAATCTATTTGTTAAGAAAAATCGTTACTTTATTGTATCTAATTTGCTGAAATTTTAAAATCTTTCTTCAAAGGGACGGAAGATTTAGGTCCAAACCATTTTGAAAAAATTTGTTCTGCTTTTTTATTATTTTCCATTTCAATGAGAGTGCTATTGACAATTTTAAGTAATTCCGGATTCTTTTTATTGACACCAATGCCATAAGGTTCTTTAGATATGTCAAAGGCAGGAATTTCAAAATCTTGTTTCTTTGTTGCTTTTGATAAAATGCCGGCTAGGATGGATTCATCGGTCGTAATGGCAAAAACTTTTCCTTGTTGGAGTGCAAGAAAGGCTTGAGGATAATCATCAAAAGATAGTACTTTTGCACTTGGTATTGCTTTAGCTACATTGAGTTCAGAAGTGGAACCTTTAGTAGTTCCAATCTTTTTACCTTCTAAGTCAGCTAATGATTTTACTGTTCCTTTTTTTGTTATAAATTTTTGTTTTGAAACAAAATAGGGGTAACTAAAATTAATTTGTTTCGCTCTTTCTTCTGTTATTGTCATAGTGCAAGCTAGTAGATCTACGTTTTCTTCTGTTAATAAAGGAATTCGATTTGCTGAAGTAACAGGTTTTAATTCTATTTTTACGCCGAGTTTATTTGCGACTTCTTTTGCAAAGTCTATATCATAGCCTTCGAGTGTGCGTGATTTTTCATTTACATATCCGAAAGGATATAGGGAATCTTTAACACCAACAACTAAAGTATTTTTCTTCTTAATTTCTTCCACATCTGCGTGAGCTGCAGAAAGAAGAGATAAAAAAGGAAGTGCAGAAATTGTAGCTAAAATAAGACGTCTACTCATTAACTTCATAAAATGACTCCTTGTAAAATTATGATTGCATGGGGGTTAACACTTGTTTCAAAAATTGTTGAGCACGCTGTGATTGGGGGTTATTAAAAAATTCATTTGGTGGCGCTTCTTCAACTATTTTCCCAAAATCGATGAAGACGACGCGATCGGCAACTTCACGGGCAAAACCCATTTCATGTGTTACGACCATCATCGTGATGTCGCCTTTAGCGAGATCTTTCATCACTTTTAAAACTTCGCCAATCATTTCGGGATCGAGCGCCGATGTGGGTTCATCAAAAAGCATTATTTTGGGCTGCATGGCGAGGCCGCGCGCAATGGCTACGCGCTGTTGTTGGCCACCAGAAAGTTGAGCAGGAAAGGCGTCTTTTTTATTTTCTAGACCCACCTTAGTCAGGAGTTCGATAGCAATATCTTCGGCCTCCTTTTTTTTCATTTTTTTAACTTTTATTGGGGCAAGAGTAATATTATTTAAAACAGAAAGATGTGGATACAGATTAAATTGTTGAAAAACAAAGCCAACTTCACTACGTAATTGGTTGATGTTTGTTTTTGAGTCTGAAACATTATAGCCATCAACTGTGAGTGTGCCGGAGCTTATAGATTCGAGCCCATTTACAGTTCTTATTAAAGTGGATTTTCCTGAACCTGAAGGACCGCAAACGACAACGACTTCTCCTTTTTTAACAAATAAGTTGATGTCATTTAAAACATGGAGTTTTTTATTATACCACTTATGAATGTCTTTGAACTCGATCATAGATTCGCCTTTTCTAAAGTTTTATTAACAATATCCATGCTATCACATCTTGTTTTAAGGAGATGTTATGCTTGAAATTTTTTTTGACAAAGGTACTCTTGTTGCGCAACATTACAATTGTGAATTTAACAAATATTTTGCTTTTTTCAAGTGGGACGAACGTATTCAATCGTATCGAGCGCCTGCTATTTTTTACAGAGAATTTGTTTTATCCTTGCGAGAGAAGAAAATTCCTTATATTGACAAGGCCAAAAGTTTTTTACCAAGTGAATTTCCAATTTCAGTTCCTATTACTCCTAGAATTTATCAAAATGAAGCTATATCTTCATGGATTGCAAAGGGTTCTCGAGGAGTTATTGTGCTGCCAACCGGTGCCGGGAAAACCATTCTTGCGGTTCTTGCTATCTCTCAAATTCAACGACCCACATTAATTCATGTTCCCACTTTAGATTTAATGAATCAATGGCGACAGATTTTAGAAAAATTTTTTCAAAGACCAATTGGACAAATTGGTGGCGGAATTTTTATAGAAGAATCAATTACAGTTGCCACATATGATTCTGCTTTAATTCATGTATCGAATCAAGGTAACAAATTTGGTTTTATTATTTTTGATGAATGTCATCATTTGCCAAGCGATCAAATGCAATACACCGCAATAAGTTCTTTAGCTCCTTTTCGCTTAGGGCTTACAGCTACTCCTGAACGATCCGATGGAAAAGAAAAAAGACTTTACGAATTATGCGGTTCTCTTTGTTATGAAGTGGGCATTAAAGAGTTAGAAGGGTTTACGTTATCGCCATATGATGTCGTCACGATTGAAGTTGAAATGAGTCAAATAGAAAAAACTCAGTATGAAGAATCTAGAAAAATATATTTGAGCTTTTTAAAGGAAAATAACATTAATTTTAATCAAAAAGGAGCTTGGCATAGATTTTTATGGCTTGCAAGTAAAAAAACGAATGGCAGGGAAGCTTTTTTATCTTATTTAAAACAAAAAAAATTATCTCAATCTTCAGAAAACAAGTTTTTATATGTCTGGGATCTTATTTGTAAACATAAAAATGATCGTATTATTATTTTTACACAGGACAATGAAAGCGCGTATCATATTGGAAGGAAATTTTTACTTCCGGTAATTTCTCATCATACAAAAACGAAGGAACGTGAGTTATTTTTAAATTCATTTCGTGAAGGAAGTTATAAAATATTAGTTACTTCAAAGGTTTTAAATGAAGGTGTGGATGTACCTGATGCTAATGTTGCAATCGTTGTTTCGGGAAGTGGCACAGTCAGGGAACATGTACAACGTTTAGGACGTATTTTAAGGGCTAAAGAAGGTAAAAAAGCAGTTTTATATGAGTTAATTTCTGCAGGAACTGGTGAATATTTTGTCAATCAAAGAAGGAGAATGCACAGCGCCTATGAAAAAGGAACTTCTGAATTATAAAATTACTAAAGGAAAAATAATTCCGAATTTTATAAATGCCAATGATCCCAATTTGCTTGAATTTGCAAATAGTTTAATTAAAATAGGATCAAATTCAATTGGTTTGACAAAAGCAGAAATTGATATTGAGTTGAATAGTGCTGCAAATTTATTTCATATTGATGATATTATAAAAAAAGGGTTAATCAGTATTATATTTGATCGATTTTATTTTGAATCTTCATTTGAAGGAGATATTTCGGAATTGAGGAATAAGGTTTTTATTTTATCAAGTCAAAAAATATCTGAAATTGAAGAAAATTCTTATGAAATTTATAAAGATAAAATATGTAAAATTTTAGACATTAATAAAGATAATTTAGAAAACATACTATATTCAGATCTTCCTGAATTAAATAAGGCTTCAAAATTTAAAATAGTTGAAGCAACTGAGTTATTAAATCGGTACAATATCTATTTAATTAAAGGTTTTCTTTTTTTCTGTGAATCAATACAAATTAAAATTCCTAATCAGAATGTTTTAAAATCAGATTTAAGATATCTTCTAAAACAAATAAAATTTTACCAACTTTCTTCTCAAATAACGATGAATAATAATTTTATTGAAATTAGTTTAGATGGCCCTATGTCTATGTTTTTAAATACTCATAAATACGGCATGAATTTAGCCTCTTTTTTTCCTGCTCTTATCTTGTTAAGTAAATGGGAACTTACTGCTCAAATTGAATTAGGAAAATCCTCTAGAAAAAAAGGGATCTTAAATTTAAATCAAGATGCTGCTCTTATATCATATTATAAAACTTATTCATCCTACATCCCCGAAGATTTTTTATTATTTGAAAACAATTTTATTGAAAAAAGTAATGATTGGAAAATATCTTCAGAATTTGATGATATTTTGTTTGATGGGGTAAATTATTTTTTTCCAGATTATAAGTTTTTATTGGAGAATAAGAAAATTGTTTATTTAGAATTATTTCATTCATGGCATAAGCATAATTTAAAAATAAGGTTAGTAAATATGAATAAAAATAATTCAATTTTACTGATAATTGGGGTTGCAAAAAATTTATTAAAAGATCCTGAAATTAAAAATTTATTAGATGCGAATTTAAATATAGATAGTAAAGTTTTTATTTTTAGAGAATTGCCAACAGTGACTCAAGTTTTGCAAAAGCTGTCCTTATTTTGACATTTTTATGACAACAAATTGACTTTAATGTTATACCAAATATTTATAGATTATATAAAATGTTAATAATTCAAGAATTTTTTAAATGGTTTCTACTTTTAGGAAATGAATTGATTGATAATTGGAATTTTCTTGCGCTATAGGAGAATTGTTCATTATGTTAATTAAGCGTAAATTATTAATGATATATTCTATATTATCAATATCATTTTTTTCACATTCTGTGAGTGCACAAGATTTTACTTTAGTCACCCAAGAATTTCATGGTCAGACGGATAGATGGGCGGATGATCAAATGGGTGGTTTAGGTGGTGAAATTGTCACAAAAGCTTTTGCCGCCGCGAAATTGAAATTTAAAATTAATTGGATGCCTTGGAAACGCGCACAAGATGCAGTACTTGAAAATTCAGAAAAAAACGCCTTTATTTTACCCTTAACAAGGAATAAAACTCGTGAATCAAAATATAATTGGGTTGTAAAAATTTATGATAATGAAACTGCATTTTATACATTGAAAAAAAATAAGCCCATAAATGATATGTCTGATGCCCAAGGGAAAAAAATTGGAGTTTTACTCGCATCTTCATATGAATTAACAATATTAGATCCTAAGAATGGATTTAAAAGAGAAAATATTATTTCCTACCCAAAAGATTCTTTACTTATTAAAAAATTAGAATCTGGTGCTATTGATGCTTGGTATACAGGTATTATGGGCGCTGCTATTATAATACATGATGAAAAATTAAATTCAAAGCATTTTTTTCATGGTAAAACTATAGATAAAGAAGCAAATTATTTAGCTACTTCTAAAAAAACTTCAAAAGAAATTACTAATAAAGTCCAGAAAGCCGTAGAAAAATTTAAAAAAACACCTGAATTTAAAGCATTAGTTAAAAAATACTATGGAAAAAATTATTAATCTTAATAATTTAGCGTCAATTTTTTGACAAAAAATAATGATATTTAATTAATAAAAATGATACTATTTTACATTAATTTCAAAAACGTACAGGAGGATTTTATTTATGAAAAATGTAAAGTGGATTTTTAAAGTTTCAATATTATGCTCACTTTTTTCTTTTGCCGCAAAAGCAGAAGAAATCACAATTGTGACTGAAAATTTTCCTTCAGAGACTGATAAAATTGAAGAAAATAAAGTAGGTGGTATTGCAGGAGAAATCATTACAAAAGCTTTAGAAGCTAAAAATATTACTTATAAAATGAATTGGCTTCCTTGGAAAAGATCCCAACAGGAAACTCAAGACAATACAGATAAAAAAACATTTATTATTCCGTTGACACGTAATAAAGAAAGAGAAGCAAATTACACCTGGGTTGCAAAGTTATATGATGCAGATACCTCTTTTATTTCCTATGAAGGTAGTAAGAAAATAAATTCTTTTGCTGAAGCAAAAGGAAAAAAAATTGGTGTTTTATCAGGTTCTTCCTATGAAGGAACTATTGTTGATCCTAAAAATGGACTAAATAAAGCGGAAATTGAGGCTGTTCCTAATGACGCGACCAATGCGCGAAAATTGGAAGCTGGAAAAATCGCAGGCTGGTATACGGGCGTCATTGGTGGTATTGCTGTGATAAATGCTGAAAAAATGAGTATTGCTAAATTTGGTATTGGTAAAAAAATTGATAGAGAAGAAAATTATCTTGCCACAGCTAAGAGCACACCTGCTGACTTAGTCGCAAAAGTAAAGAGTGCTATAGATGCATTTAAAAAGACAGCTCAATATAAAGAAATTATTAAGAAATATTCTGGAAAATAGAAAATCTAGTAATCCAATATTATAAGAATAATTTCTCAATAAAAACAAATAGATAGAAAACAATTTCCATTTCTACTTCAAACACAACTTATTTTAATAAATAAAACAAATAAACCTCCGATAATAAGTTCTGTAGTTATGACTTTAAATTTAGAATTTTAAAGTTTAAATATCATAATTAATTTTATATTTTGAGGCAATCTTGAATATTAATCTGAAATCATTGAGTGCTAAAATTATTCTTGCAACAATACCTATTGTATTTATTACAATGAGTTTGTATTTCGCATATCAGCTATTTAGCAACAAACAAAAATTTCAAGAGGATTTTGATAAAGCAATTATTAATTCTGTGACAATATTAAAACCTGCTTTATCTGCAAACATATATAATTTAGAAAAGCAGAATCTATTAAATTCTATAAAAGGTTTGTATATTAATAGTGATATTTCTAAAGTGATGATTTTTTCAGAAAAAAAAGTATATTTTCTTGGAGTAAATAAAAAGGAAGATGGGAGTTTGTCCGATTTAACGGGCGATTTAAAACTAATTGATTTTACTAAAAATCAAGATTTAAAAAGTTTAGTAGGATTTGAAGTTTATAATATGAATAATTCGCGAATATATATATCCGCAATAACTGATAAGGAATCCTCAAGAGTTGATGGTGTTATTATCATTCAGGCTGATTTAAAAAATTTAAATTATCATATTTTGAAATTAATTTTTAGCGCATTTTTAGGTTTATCATTTTGTATATTTTCAATAATTATTTTATTATTTATTATTTTAAATAAAAAAATATCAAAACCACTTGAGCATCTTGCTTATGATATTGGAAAAGAATCGGAAGATGTTTATGCGACAAACATAAAACTAATTAAATCATTTAAGAAAGTCTCAGATTTGTCTAATTCACAAAAAGAATCTATGGATAAAATCCAAATGCAGATGAATCAAATGATCGAATCTGTCCTAAAAACTAAGAAAAATGCTGAAGATTGTAATACTATTGTTGAGACATTAAATAAGAAGACTCATGAAGGTAATAACATTATATCAATTATGAAGAATTCAGTAGATATGATTGCAAAGTCAAGTGAAAATTTAAATAGCATATCAAAAATAATTGATGATATTTCAATAAAAGCAGCGGTAATAAATAAAATTGTAATGAAAACAGAATTATTATCATTAAATGCATCAATTGAATCCGCTCGTGCCGGTGCCTTAGGTAAGGGATTTTCTGTGGTGGCTGAAGAAGTGGGCAACTTAGCTCAGATGAGTGGCAAAGCAGCGAAAGAAATTGAGGGATTAATAATCGAAAGTCAAAAGGTTTCTCAAAGCGTGATTATAGAAATGAATGAGAGTGTCAATGCTATTAAAAGCAATGCTCTAAATGTGTCTAATTCTTTTAAAGAGATATCGAGTGAGGTGGTAAATATATTAGAAAATACGAAAGATATTTATACTTCTTCAAATTCTCAAAATGAAACTATAAATAATGTTATGATTTCTGTAAACGATTCTGGTAAGTTAAATTTGGATACTTTTACTGAAATGAAAGATTTATCTGAATATGCAAATGAATTGAGTAAGCAAAGCGATAATTTAAAGCGAGTTATGGAATTAATGAACCTAATTATTATTGGTAATAAAGTCGAAAAATAATTTTTTAAAAAAATTGAAGTAAACCAAAACTCAATCCGTTTGTATGAAATGGCGATATTGTTTCAGCATAATCTAATCTTATAGCAATTTTATTCACTTTTTTTAATGGTAAGCGAATACCAAAGCCATAGCTGCTCACCAATTTTTGAGTTAATATATCGTTTATATCATTTGTAATAGTACCCGCATCAAAAAAGGGAACCAATTGCAATCCAATGTAATTATTTTCCCATACTGTGTATCGAAATTCTGAATTGCTAAAAATAACATATTTTCCAAAAAATTGACTATAATTAAATCCTCTAATTATATCGAGTCCTCCAATAAAATATTTCCTATAATTATTATTTGAAGTTGTCATTAAATTGCCAAGACGGAAAGCAAAATAAGAATTTTTAAGAGAATCAATTTTATAAAATCCAATGAGAATATTTTTGATATCAGTGAAATCGTCACCATTATTATTTCCCTGATATAAATTCGCTGTAGTGTTTAAAACAGAAGATAATAAAATACCATCTTCTGCAAGATCGTCATAATTAATGACACCTAAACTTAATCTGATTTGCAATGCAAATGTTTCAAAGTTGTTTGGAGCAATAATATTATTTTGCTGGTTTATACTTAATTCAGATGAATTTAGATCAGCATTTATACTATGATAATTTTGGAATAATATTCCTCCACCTAATTGAAAATAATCATTGAATTGCCATTTTTCATAAATATTAAAAATATTTTGTTGATAAGATAAATATCCATTTATTTGATTATTGGGATTGTAATATATTTCTTTTTTATTTTCTATTTGAGCTGATATTCCTGTTAATAAAGGTAAATTTAATGTGTATTTATTTATAAATGTTAGTGATAAATTAGGTTCATTATTTTCCATTTTATATATAATATTTGTTGTGTAAAGATTATTTAAAAAATTGCTATCAAATAAACCAATTGCATAATAAGAAGAACCTCCTCCTGAACCCACCATAATATATGGAATAAGAGTCCATTTCTTCTCCATTTTAAACAATACATCTATTTTATTTGTGTCTTTATCTTTTTGGGTTTCCGCTGTAACAGGATTAAAGACCGTGGTGTTTTTTAAATGTTGAACAGCTTTTTGTATTTTTTGTTCTGTATAATCTTCACCTGTTTTGAGTTCAGCTATGGATAGCAGGAGATCTCTAGAAATATCAAATTCATCTGAAAATTCGATTTTGCCAATTTGTAAATTTTCTGCAAAAACGTTTTGTAACGAGGTTATAAGCGCTATAATTAATATCAAATTCCTTATAATTTTCAAAATAAAATCCTTTATGCTTGAAAATGGATAAATATTTTATGTTTTTATCACTTTTTTTATATTTAATCAATTTTTTGGGGTTAGATTTTCAAGAGAAACGAGTTGTGAGGGAAATTTAGTTTTTTCAGTTCTAAAAGTAACAAGGTTAAATCATATTTTTTAGTGCTCAATGCTTAAAAAAAGCCCTACAAAGCTAATAAACTTTGTAGGGCTTTTTGTTAGGCAATTGTTGAGCCAAGAATAGCGATTCCTAATAAAAGAAATATGTAATATTTAACCATATGAAACTCCTTAATAATTGTGTATTCACGAAAGGTTTTTACATTCTAATTAATATTTTTTATTAAATCAACAGTTATTTGTTAATTTAATATTATTATATAAATAGTATATATAATACAGTATCTTATACATTATGTTTTATTGTATACGTTAAGTTAAAATTCAATAAGTTAACAAGGATTTGTTAACTTAACGTTATTTATGATTTTTTTTAAATACTTCTGTTATTGTAGGTGCTTAGTGAATTTGGGCTACACGTAATCTCATGAATTAATTAGATTTTGCCGCTTTTTTGAAGGCTTCTACGATGTGAGGATCGGCGTTGATATGAAATGCAATATACAGATTTCCATCGAATTGTTTTGCTTCTGTTGCTACCTCAACAATGCTAGGATCGGCTTTTAGCTCTTTTAGTTTTGCTGCGATTCCTTCGTCTGTTTCAATGATAAGATCGCATCTATGTTTCAAAAATTTTTGTACATTTGTTGTTTGTTCCGTTGTTTCTTCTAAGTTTTTAAAATGATATCCGAGTAAATAATCATGTCTGGCGTCGTGTCTTACAACACATGTTGAATATTTTTTGGCATCTTCTACACTATTTATTCTTATTTTTGTTGCTTTGAGTTTGTAAAAATTAAAAGTTTGTTTAAATGCTAAAATAGGATATTGAAATATTTTCATACGTTCTTTTGTTTTTACTAGTGGGAATATCATCGTATTTTTGCCTTTTGCCGCCTCTACATAGGATCTTGCCCAAGGAAACACATTGACTCTATTTGGATTGATTTTTAGTTTTTGAAGTATTTTAAGAACTTGATTTCCAATATCTCCCCCTAATTTTTTATTAGAATCGAGAGTGACATAGGGGGGGTTATTTTCTGTATATATTTGAAGTTCATCAAAGCTTTGTGCATGGATCTTAAAATTGATCAAGGATATTAAAATCACTATTAAAATTCTCATTTATGACCTCAAAATTTATTTTAATTTATTTTATTTAAATAATTTTCACTTTGAAAGTCATAAATGTGACATGGTAATTATTAAGATTACCATAACCGTTTATTCTGCAGTTGCCGTAGCTCCTGCTCCGCGACGACCCGACTTGGTTGCTGAAGGAAGTGCTTGGGAAGTACCCGGAAGAGATTTAACAGAGTCTTCACTGGCATCATTTTCGGCAGAAGAACCTGTTTTGAGGATATTGGCGCGCGCGCGGATGGCGGCTTCAATTTTTGCCATTGTTTCGGGATGTTCACGCAAATATTCTTTTGCATTCTCGCGTCCCTGACCTAGGCGCTCGCCATTGTATGTAAACCATGTCCCGCTTTTTTGAATGATTTCTGTGTCAGGTGCTGAAGCGATATCGAGAACGTCGCCTTCTTTGCTGATACCTTGACCAAACATAATGTCAAATTCAACTTCTTTAAAAGGTGCTGCCACTTTGTTTTTAACCACTTTGACTTTAGTACGGTGTCCTGTGGTGTCGTTGCCGTTTTTAATAGCGGCAGCGCGGCGCACTTCGAGGCGTACGGAAGAATAAAACTTGAGAGCTTGGCCGCCTGTTGTGGTTTCGGGGTTGCCAAATACCACTCCAATTTTCATGCGCACTTGGTTGATAAAAACGACACTGCAATTGGTTTTTGAAATACTTCCTGTGAGTTTGCGAAGAGCTTGACTCATCAGGCGCGCTTGAAGGCCCATATGGCTATCTCCCATTTCCCCTTCAATTTCAGCGCGTGGCGTGAGTGCGGCAACAGAGTCCACAACGATGAGATCGACAGCGCCACTGCGGACAAGCATGTCCACGATTTCAAGTGCTTGTTCGCCATTGTCGGGCTGTGAAACCAAAAGATCTGAGGTGTTTACCCCAATTTTGCGTGCATAGCTGACATCAAGAGCATGCTCGGCGTCAATGAAGGCGGCAATACCGCCCTTCTTCTGGCATTCAGCAATGGCATGAAGTGTGAGTGTGGTCTTTCCGCTGGATTCTGTTCCGTAAATTTCAACAATACGTCCTTTGGGAATACCGCCTACGCCGAGTGCAATATCAAGGCTTAAGGAGCCTGTTGGAATAACCTGTATTTCCTGAGCTATTTTAGATTCGTCCGAGAGACGCATAATAGTCCCTTTGCCAAACTGCTTTTCTACAGATTGGAAGAGGGTTTCAAGTGCTTTAAACTTATTGGCATTGGTTTCATTCGCAGACATGGGATTCTCCTTATATTGCAAAGATAAATTGCACGTGCTTAGGTATAAAGGCGTATTTGATAACGTGCAACCAGTGACGTATGTAAGATTCTTCGGGAAGGAAGGATACCATACATTTGTATTGTTCACCTTTTCATAACGCTTGTTCAGTTTCAATTCAAGTGGGGCAGGTGTATTTTCTAAGTGGAGTGATTCTATTCCTGTTTTGAATGGAGAATCGTGATGGTGAATGTTGGAAATATTGAGAAAAAAGTGGCTGTGTTATTTGGAGGGCGATCCAGTGAACATGAAATTTCACTGCGTTCTGCTCTTTTTATTTTAAAAAACATTCCCGAAAAATATCAAATTATTCCTGTTGGAATAAATAGAAGTGGAATGTATTTTAGCTTAGAAGGATTTTTTAAATCAAAGGATTTTTCTGAATCTACAGTTGAAGATCTTGCTATTATAATAGCAGGAAAAGTTCCTAAAAATTTTTCAGGGAAGCGTAATTTAAAAAGCCTTTTGTTACCTTATATTGCCTCGGAAATTCAAAATGATTCTCCTCATTTCACTTATTCCTCATCATCAAACCAAGAAAAATACCGTATTTTAAACTTGGATGCGTCCTGCTTTTTTCCCGTTCTTCATGGGCAAAATGGAGAGGATGGGCGTTTGCAGGGACTTTTTGAACTGGCAGAAGTAGCCTATGTCGGATGCGATATTCGCTCGAGCGTTGTGGGAATCGATAAAGACCTTCAAAAGCGCTTGGCAAGGGAAGCGGGGGTGGGTGTTGCAAAGTATGAAGTGGTTGATATTGAAGCGTTTGAAACCAATTTGCAAAATACATTGGACTGCATCGAAAAAAATATAGGATATCCCTGTTTTATTAAGCCTAACGCTTTAGGTTCTGCCGTGGGGACGGGACGTGCCAAAAGTCGGGGTGAGCTCGAAAAACTATTAAAAGAAGCCCTTTCCTTTGATCAAAAAGCTCTTGTTGAAGAACCTATGGTGGGTACTGAAGTGGAATGTGCCTTTTTGGGGACAGCATACGCCCCGCGCATTACAGTAGCAGGAGAAATTGCGACGAAGGATTTTTACTCTTATGAGGAAAAGTATGCCAGTGCTTCGGAAGCAGAGCAGTTCATTCCAGCAAGGCTTTCGCCAGAGCGTATGAAGGAACTTTGTGAAATGGCCAGAAAAGTGGCTACAATTACAGGGATTTCGGGACTTTGTCGTATTGACTTTTGGAACTGTAAGAATTCAAATCAATTTATATTTAATGAAATAAATACCTTGCCCGGTCTTACCTCAATTAGCATGTTTCCTAAGCTTTGGGAGCAGGAAGGTGTTATGGGAGCGCAATGGATTGAAGAAACTATAGAAGGTGCTTATCTGCGTAAAAAACGTATGGATAAATGCCAATATGGGATTAAAGCCTCAATCTAGCCCCCTTGTTCTCTCAAAAGCATAAAAATGGCTATTGAAATCCTATGAAAAATCAGATAGCACAGAGCGTGTTTCCCGTCCGCTGGTTTGGACTGAAGTTATAACCATTTTTATGTTGAGTTGGATTAATCATGACAATCAAAGACCTCTCCCGTGTAAGAAATATTGGTATTTCTGCCCATATCGACTCCGGAAAGACTACTCTTTCCGAACGCATTCTCTTTTATACTGGAAAAATCCACAAAATTGAGGAAGTAAAAGGCAAATCTGGTGTTGGCGCAACAATGGATAGTATGGATCTTGAGCGTGAAAAAGGCATTACAATTCAGTCCGCTGCAACATTCTGCCAGTGGAAAGATCTTTGGGTAAACCTTATTGACACTCCTGGCCACGTTGACTTTACAGTGGAAGTGGAGCGTTCTCTTCGCGTATTAGACGGCGCCATTCTTGTTCTCTGTTCTGTGGCAGGCGTTCAGTCTCAGTCCATTACAGTTGACCGCCAAATGCGTCGCTACCGCGTTCCTCGCATTGCTTTTGTGAACAAAATGGATCGTGCGGGTGCAAACCCTTACCGCGTTTGTCAACAACTTCGTGAAAAATTAAATCACAACGCATGGATGGCTCAAATGGCAATTGGAGCGGAAGACCGTTTCCAAGGTGTTGTTGACCTCCTTACTATGAAAGCTTTCTACTTTGATGGCGCTAATGGTGAAAATGTTCGTGAAGAAGAAATTCCTGTTGATATGATCGAAGAAGCAAAAACACGTCGCTCCGATCTTATTGGTGCACTTGCTGATTTCGATGATAATCTTGCTGAAAAGTTTCTTGCTGACGAATATGTTTCTGCTGAAGAAGCAGCAAAAGTTATGCGTAAAGCAGTTATTAGCTTGCAATTTACTCCTGTATTTTGCGGTTCTGCATTTAAAAATAAAGGTGTGCAACTTCTTCTTGATGCTGTGGGCTCTTATTTACCAGCTCCAAATGAAGTTTCAAACGAAGCTCTCGACCAAGACAACAACGAACAGCCTGTTCCACTTAAGTCTGAGCCAAACCTTCCGCTCGTTATGCTTGCGTTCAAGCTCGATGAAACACGTTATGGACAGCTTACGTTCATGCGTATTTATCAAGGGACTGCAAGAAAAGGCGATATGCTTATAAATATGGCTTCTGAAAAACGTGTAAAAGTGCCACGCATCGTGCGTCTCCACTCTGACGAAATGGAAGATATTGAAGAGGCTTCTGCGGGCGACATCGTTGCTTTATTTGGTGTTGATTGTGCTTCTGGTGATACATTCACAGACGGTAAAATTAACGTAACTATGGCTTCTATGTATGTTCCAAATGCCGTAATTTCTTTGGCTGTTGCTCCTAAAGACAAAGCGGCACAAACAAATTTCTCTAAAGCATTAAATAAATTTACAAAAGAAGACCCAACCTTCCGCGTTTCTCGTGATGAAGAATCTGGTGAAACTATTATTGCCGGAATGGGTGAACTTCACCTTGAAATTTATGTTGAGCGTATGAAACGCGAATTTAACTGCGAAACCATTGTTGGTAAACCGCAAGTGAACTTCCGCGAAGCTCTTACACAACGTGCTGAAATTAACTACACACATAAAAAACAATCCGGTGGTTCTGGTCAGTTTGCGCGTATCGTAGGATACATGGAACCTTTAGTTGATGCTGGCGATAAAATTTATGAATTTTCTGACGACACCGTTGGTGGATCCATTCCAAGACAGTTTATCCCTGCATGCGAAAAAGGCTTCGTAGAGCAAATGAAGACAGGCCTTTTAATTGGTGCTCAAGTTGTGGGTGTGAAACTTATCGTTAATGACGGTTTACACCACCCCGTTGACTCAAACGAAATGGCGTTCAAAACATGTGCGATGACAGGTTTCCGTGAATCCTACATGAATGCAAAACCAGTTATTCTTGAACCTATCATGAAGGTTGGTATTGAAGGGCCTGAAGAGTTCCAAGGAACTATGATGGGTCTTATTAACCAGCGTCGTGGTGTGATCATGGGTACTGCGGGTAACGGTGGCTACTGCCAAATTGAAGCCGAAGTTCCTTTGACAGAAATGTTTGGTTTCTCCACTGATCTTCGTTCTGGTACACAAGGTAAAGGCGAATTCTCTATGGAATTTGCAAAATACGCTTCCGTGCCACGCAACGTTCAAGAAGACATGGTTGCCAAGTATAAAGCAAAGAGAGCTGCTGAAAACAAATAAGTTTTTGCATTTTTCAAAAATGAATTTAAAAGCCGTATGAGTCAATAATAAAACTCATACGGCTTTTTTTTATGCTAATTTATAAAAATAAGGTAACACAAAATGGAAAAGGAGTAGTCATGAAAATTTTGGGTGAAATGTCAACTGGACTTTTCGCGCTGGTGCAAGCGCATGGCACTATTTTACAGCAACTGCGTGTCCATAAAAATATTTGTCAACTTTGGGGTTATGAAAAACTCACAAATTTAATTTTAAATCATTACAATTTAGTTTGTCATCACACAGATAAATTGATGATGATGATGCTCCGCGCTGAAGTTAATTTTGATTTACAAAATTTAAATAAACTCAATATTGGTCAAACTGTGGAAGAGATTTTTGTCAGCGATCGGATTATGGCGGAATCATGCTGTGATTTAGCGGTACGATTGTCGGCCATATCTACACAAAATATAGAAATTCGGCACCTTTTAGAAGAAATGACCTTATTACAAGGTTCTTATGCCACTTTCATGGCGCAGCAATTGGAACTTGTTCGTCAAATGGGGACTCAATTTTATTTAGCGACTCGTTGTTAATTTAGGAGTGAATTTGGCTTTTTTCAATTTCCAATTTACTTTTGTGGTTTTAGACTCATTGCTTTTTTCAATTCCAATTTGCTTTTTTTCATAAATTTGCTGGCATATTTCCCGTATTTGCTTTATTTCTAGTTGTAAAGATAAGATTTTATTTTGAATATTATAAATACCATACTCATTTTCTTTAAAACGTATTAAGAAATTATTTTCTTTTTTTATAGAGTCACGTTTGAATTGTGTTATTTCTTCAAGCTGTTTAACTAACTTTTCTTTAATTAATAAAATGTTTTCGCTCTGTTTTTTATGCTCAATTGATTGGTTACTTTTTAATTGGAGCTCTTTAGCTGATTTAAATATTTTATGTCTTGAAGCTTCTTTTCTAAAGGCCATAACTTTTTTATGTTCTGGAATTATATGATTTGATAATTCTTGATAAATTATTTTATTTTCATCAGGGTTATTAAAGTTTTTTGATTTTTCATCCATTTTGAAATTTTCAAATTTATCCTGATGACTTAGGTAAGAGCCCTGAATTTGAGATCTTTGATGGTTCAATAAATCGCTTAGCTTATAAAAAAGACGATTGCGCGTTTCTATTTTTCTTCGTTCAAATGGAAATACCCCTTTGCTTGTCAATTGCGACAAGCGAGAACGGTTTACACCAAGAATTTGAGCTGCTTCTTCGGCACTAATGGTGAAACTCTCGATCACTTCTTCAGAATTTATGAATTCTTGAAAATTCATTTTTTTATCAGAGCATTCATAGGTATTAATACTATCAGACATTTTTAATAATCTCCAAAGGTTGCATTCCTTAAAATGCAGGCATATATACAAAGAAACAATATCACATAAGGAGGAAGGAGTTTTCTCTTTTTTTGAAAAATTATTATTAATGCCTTAGTAAAACGTTGAAGGAAGGTTTATATGGGCTCTCAATTGATAAATTATAGTTTGCTCGTTCTTTCTGTGTTTGTTTTTATATATCTTATTTATATGATCATTTGTTCTGAGGATCTATAATATATGAAAAATCAGGATACACTTTATCTTATTTTTTTTATTTTAGTATTGCTTATTTTTTCATTTCCACTAGGGATGTATATTCGAAAAGTGATGTCTGGTGAAAAAACATTTACAAGTATTTTTATTTCACCATTTGAAAATTTTATTTATAAATTACTGGGAGTCAATCCCAATGAAAATCAAACATGGCAAAAATATTCAATCGATCTTTTTTTATTTAATATTTTCACATTTATTGTAACATTTTTTTTATTAAAATTCCAAAATATATTTCCTTTCAATCCTCAGAATTTTCCAGCAATTCCAACAGACATGGCATTTAATACAACAATTAGTTTTTTAACAAATACCAATTGGCAGGCTTATGGAGGAGAATCCACTATGAGTTATTTTTCCCAAATGGTGGCTTTAACTCCTCATAATTTTTTATCAGCGGCTACAGGGTTAGCTGGATGTATAGCTATCATTCGAGGATTCACAATTTCAGAGGGAAAAGGCTTAGGAAATTTTTGGGTAGATTTAACACGCGCAACTCTCTACGTTTTGTTACCTTTATCGTTTCTTCTAGCTTTAATTTTTATTTCTCAAGGTATGATTCAAAATTTATTACCTTATATTAAAATAAAAACATTAGAGGGAATTGATCAGATTATTGCTCAAGGTCCCGCGGCTTCACAGATTGCTATAAAACTTTTAGGAACAAATGGTGGTGGTTTTTTTAATGCTAACGCGGCTCATCCTTATGAAAATCCCACGGCATTGATTAATTTCATACAAACCTTAAGTATTTTTTTAATTCCCAGTGCTTTGGTCTTTGCATTTGGAAAAATGGCGAGTCATATGAAGCATGCCATTTCAATTTGGATTGCCATGCTTATTTTGTTTGTAATTGGTGTTTATACTCTAACATATTACGAGTATATAGGAAATCCAAATTTTATAAGTCAATTGCATTTATCTTCTTCCTTCAATATGGAAGGCAAAGAAAATCGCTTCGGTATTTTTGGCACCACATTATTTGCAACAGTGACTACAGATTCATCTTGTGGAGCTGTTAATGCTGCGCACGGAAGTTTAACTCCCTTAGGTGGTTTGATCGTTTTAACAAACATGTTGTTAAATGAAGTGATTTTTGGAGGTGTGGGATCGGGGCTTTATGGTATGATTTTATTTATTATTTTAGCGGTATTTATTGCAGGACTCATGGTAGGAAGAACGCCAGAATATCTAGGAAAAAAAATTGAATCACGGGAAATTAAAATCACAATGTTGCCTGTTATTGGTATACCTGTTTTAATTTTAGGTTTACTTGCCATTGCAAGTATTGCAAAAATAGCAAATATTTCTGTTGGTAATCCGGGGCCTCATGGCTTTTCAGAAATGTTTTATGCCTTTACATCGACAACTCAAAATAATGGCAGTGCCTTTGGTTCTTTGAATGCAAATACACCCTTTTGGAATTATGCCACTTCATTTGCGATGTTTTTTGGGCGTTTTTTAAATTTAATTCCACTTATTGCTATTGCAGGGTATATGCTTAAAAAGAAATCTCGTTCTTTATCAGACAATTCATTCCCTGTTCATGGTGGGATTTTTATCATACTTCTCCTTGGTACTATTCTTATTGTAGGATCTTTAGTTTATTTACCTGCAATTTCTTTGGGGCCTGTATTAGAGCATTTGCAATTAATGTCTCATGTTTTATATCCTGATGGAGGATAATAAATTGAATAACAAAAACTTTTTATCATCTGAACTTTTATTTCCAGCAATTAAAAATTCATTTGTTAAATTACATCCTAAAATTCTTTATAAAAATCCTGTTATGCTTGTTGTGGCATTGGGAAGTATTATTACAACAATAGCCTTATTTTCTGACTACTTTTTAGGAAATCAGAAAGATTTTATATTTTCGTTACAAATATCAATTTGGCTATGGTTTACGGTTTTATTTGCAAATTTTGCGGAAGCTATTGCGGAAGGACGAGGGAAAGCACAAGCAGAAAGTTTACGTAAAACACGTCGTGATACTCAAGCAAGTCTTATCAATATGCAGACAAAAGTCATTCGCACCATACCTGCTTCAAAATTAGTAAAAGGTGATTATGTTGTTGCGACTGCGGGAGAAGTCATTCCTGCTGATGGCACTGTTGTGGAAGGAATGGCGACAGTAGATGAATCGGCAATCACGGGAGAATCGGCGCCGGTAATTCGGGAGTGTGGTGGTGATCGCTCTGCCGTTACAGGGGGAACGACGGTATTATCTGATAAAATTATTATTATGGTAACAGCAGAACCCGGAAAATCATTTCTTGATAAAATGATCGGTCTTGTGGAAGGAGCCGAAAGAAAAAAAACACCAAACGAAATTGCTTTAAATATTTTATTATGCGGATTGACAATTATTTTTCTTTTAGCCGTTGTGACATTAAAACCGTTCGCTCTTTTTCAAAATGTTTCCCTCTCTATTGTTGCACTTGTGGCCTTATTAGTTTGCTTAATTCCGACTACGATTGGTGGACTCCTTTCAGCAATTGGAATTGCAGGGATGGATCGCGTTTTACAACGTAACGTTATTGCTATGTCTGGAAGAGCTGTTGAAGCTGCAGGAGATGTTGATATTTTATTACTTGATAAAACAGGAACTATCACCGTTGGCAATCGTATGGCAACAGAGTTTTTTCCATGTCCCGGTGTTACGGTAGATGAATTGGCACGTGCTTCACTGGCCGCATCGTGGTTCGATCAAACTCCAGAAGGTCGTTCTATTATAAAACTGTCAAATGAAATGCACGCTCATTTTATACTTCCTACAAATTCCATTGCCATTCCTTTTTCTGCCGAAACAAGAATGAGTGGTGTTGATACGCCAACAGAAACTTTTCGAAAAGGAGCCTTAGAATCAATTACCTCTTGGGTGCAATCCTTAGGTTCTAAAGTACCACCAGAGGTGATTTATAACGTAACAAAAATTTCTAAATTAGGTGGTACTCCTTTAGTTGTTACAAAGGGATCTCAAGCTTTAGGAGTTATTTATTTAAAAGATGTTGTCAAGCCTGGAATCAGTTCACGTTTTGAGCGTATTCGTGCTATGGGGATTCGTACCATCATGATTACGGGAGATAATAAGTTAACAGCCGCTGCTATTGCAGCGGAAGCTGGCGTAGATGATTACTTGGCAGAAGCAAAACCTGAGGATAAATTAGCGCTTATAAAATCATTTAAACAAGAAGGTCTTATGGTTGCTATGTCGGGCGACGGAACAAACGATGCTCCGGCATTGGCACAAGCTGATGTGGGTCTTGCCATGAATACAGGGACGCAAGCGGCGCGAGAAGCAGGAAATATGATTGATCTCGATTCTGACCCTACAAAAGTCATTGAAATTGTAGAAATTGGCAAGCAGCTTCTCATCACACGCGGTGCTTTAACCACATTTAGTATTGCCAATGATGTGGCAAAGTATTTTGCCATAATTCCTGCTTTGTTTTTAACATCAATTCCAAGTCTAGGTGTGTTTAATATTATGCATTTAGCAAGTCCGAATAGCGCTATTTTATCTGCTGTAATTTTTAATGCGATTATAATTATATTTCTAATTCCACTCGCATTAAAGGGTGTCAAATATAGGCCTCGTTCTGCATCTAATTTATTACGTTATAATTTGATTGTTTTTGGTTTGGGTGGAGTTATTCTTCCTTTTTTAGGTATTAAATTAATTGATGTCATTATTACAAATTTGAATTTAGTTTAGAAATTGGAAATTATTATGAGCAAATCAATTTATAGATCAATTGTTCTTACTATTGTGATGTTTGTATTGCTAGGGTGTATTTATCCTTTAGTTGTAACAATTTGTGGTAAATATTTTTTTCCAAATCAAAGTCTTGGTGGCCTTGTTTATAAAAATGAGAAACCAGTAGGATCTCTGCTTATTGCACAAAATTTTTCTCAGCCTAAATATTTTTGGGGGCGTCCCTCTGCCGCTGGTGATAAGGGTTTTGATGCCACAAACTCAAGCGCTTCAAATTTAGCAGCAACAAATAAAGCCTTAATTGATCGAATGGAGCAAACTATTCAAAAATTTCTTAAGGAAAATCCTACAGTCAAACGTGATGATATTCCTGTTGATCTTGTTACCATGTCTGCCAGTGGATTGGATCCAGATATTTTTTTACAGGCGGCGAGAATCCAAATACCGCGTATTGCGAAGGTAAGAAATATAAGTGAAAATAAATTGCAGATGCTGGTTGAAAAATACATACAAAAACCAGCTTTCGGATTTATTGGTTCCGAAAATGTCAATGTTTTACTTTTAAATATAGCTCTTGATAAAGAAACTGAAAATTTAAAGAAGTAACATGAAAACATTTGAAGAAGTTCTTGAAAGTAAAAGGCGTGGTTCTTTAAAAATTATTATGGGATATGCTGCAGGTGTGGGAAAAACTTTTTCCATGCTTTCCGAAGCACAGGCTTTGAAACAAAGAGGTTTTGATGTGGTTATTGGTTATGTTGAACCTCATAGAAGACCAGAAACCCAAGTTCTTGTTGTAGGATTGGAACAGGTGCCACTCAGAAAATGCGCGGTAGGTGATGCCCAATTTAATGAAATGGATGTCGACGCTATTATTGCACGTAAGCCACAAATAGTTTTAGTAGATGAGCTTGCTCATACTAATGTCCGTGGGAGTAAACATGCCAAGCGTTACATGGATGTTATGGATATTTTAAATGCTGAAATTAACGTGATATCGACACTCAATGTGCAGCATTTAGAATCCGTAGCAGATAGAGTAGCGGCAGCAACAAAAGCTCCAGTGCAAGAGCGTATTCCCGATAAAATTTTACAAATTGCCCATCAAATTGTCATGGCAGATATTTCTATGGACGATTTGCGTGAGCGTTTAAGACTTGGCAAAATATATGACAAAGAAAAAGTGGATAATGCTCTAATTAATTTTTTTACATATCATAATCTCTCTTTTTTACGTGAAATCTGTTTGCGTGAAGCTGCTGGAAATCAATTTCAAAAAATGCAAGAAAATAATTTTGGAGAGTCAAAAGCTTTTGCAGAAGAAGCCGTAATGGTGGCTCTGAGTTCCGATCCGACCAATGCGCCCACATTAATTCGTAAAGGAACAAAATTGGCAGCACGATTATCTAGTCGAGTTTATGTTACTTATGTGCAAAAAAAAGCTGAAGATCCTGCTCATATTGATTCACAACTACAACGAAAATTACAAACAAATTTTGATTTAGCAACCCGCTTGGGAGCTGAGGTGCGTGTTCTTCATGGTGAAAATGTTTCAGATGTTCTGGTCAATTTTGCTTTTGAGCATAAAATTTGCCACGCTGTTTTTGGCAAATCAAGATTAACTCCCATTCGTGAACGAATTCGTGGTTCTATTTTATTAGAGTTTATTCATGATGCGGTTGGTATTGATGTACATATTATAAGTGTTGAATAAAAAGGTAAAAAATGACTGCTCTACCTCCCATGCGCAGGGAAATATTAACTGAAATTTTAAAAATTGTATTTTTATCAGGAGCTCTTTCCCTATTGCTCATTATTTCAATTTATTTAAGCGGCAAAAATCCTAAAAGTGTTTTTTCGAATAACTATCAGTCTATAAACTCTATATTAGTCATGTCTGATTCCTTAGATTCTTTATTTTTAGCCAGAAATCATCTTATTGAATTGAAAAAAAAAGAAATGGAAGACTTTCAATCTGCATTAGATTATCTTGAAAAATATAATGAAAATCCTATTGAAATTGATTTGCTAAAAAAAATTAAAGTTTTGTTTGAAAGTTATAAACTTAACGATAAAAACTTGATTTATTCTGAATATGTTAAAATGCGTGAATTATTAAAAAAGCTTGTAGAAGAAAATCAAAAAAGTAATGCAAAAATCATTGCTGATAGAGAGTCTTTAACTACTAAAATATTAATATTATCATGTATATTATTTTGTTTTGCATTGTTTTTATCGGTTTATTTTTCTGAAAAACTTTCCTCTCGGATTGCGCAGCCTATAAAAAAAATTGCAGAAATATTGCAGCACAAACCAAGTCTTGGTCAAAAGTTAAAATTTCCACAACCTGAAAATCTTGAGATTAAAATCCTGCTGATAGAATTAAATGATTTATGGAAAAGATTAAGCGATTTACACAACGCAAATATGAAGAATTTAAATGCTCAACGAAATGAACTTGACGCGGTATTTGATGCTATGGAAGATGCTATTTTTATTTTAGACCACCTTGGAAAAATTGAACATCATAATAAAGTTTTTGCTAAAGTAATGGGTGCAAAAGCGAATCATTTAAATTTTCAAGCATGGAATGATGTATCTTTATCTTCTTTATCATATATTCAATTACGAAATTTATTGCGCAAGGAAAGTTTTGAAGAAACACAATTTTATGCTGTTGTCGATCAGGTCGGGTGTCTTTTTCAAGTCCGCAAAAAAATCATTTACGACAACAATAAAAATAAATGCGGTACTATTTATATTTTACACGACATTACAAATACCCTTTCACCCGAACATTTTTCTGAGTTATCATTGAAGCTTCAAGAGGCTCAGTCTAAATATGAATAGTCCTTTGCTTATCTTGTTTTCATTTGGCATTGAGACGATATGAATTTCATATTTTGAAAGGGAATCTTTAAAGTGAAAAAAATATCAATAATAATGACCTGTTGCTTGGTTTTTGGTGCTTGTACTTATAATCTTGATGATAAATCTCCTCCTAAGAAATCAAACGAAGAAGTACTCGATGAGTTGTGTGCCAAAGGAAATCAACAAGCTTGTAACTTAGCTGATGAGTTTCAAAAGAAAAAAGAAGAAAGATATCAAAAGATTATTAAAGATAGCGGCCTTAGGAGCAAGTAACTTTTTCATTGATCTTTTTTAAATAATACAATAGTTTTTGTGTTCTTAAGCAGATCAATGAGGGTCATAATGCTACATAAATTGTTTTTTAATGCTAATAAATCTCATTTATATCATTTCATAAAAGTAATTTTTATTTCGTTATTTTCTTTTTATAGCTGCACTTCTTCGCTTAATAAATCCTCTATAAAATCCCTACAAAATCAAAAAGCACTGGTGTTTTATGCTTCTGATGACCCTCTTTGGCTCCCTTATTTTTCGAACGCATTTACCCGCCGTATATCTTCAGAAGGCTTATATGAGACTGTGCATAATAGGGAATTAAATAAGGAATGGATGCTTAATAGCGTGGGGAAAAGAGAAAATATGAATATGGAATTTAAGTTCTCCCAGTTTGCTATTAAAATAAAAAACTTTATTAAATTAGGTCAAATGCAGCAAGCGCGTAATTTAGCTAATACTTCTATGAAAGAGGCGGCTCAGTTGCTTTCGCAAAATCCGTCATCAGTTTCTTTTTCCTATGCTATTCTCGCCTTTTGGTCGGCAGCAGCAAATTTAAACTCATCTAAACAATACGCTAAAAATTATGCTTTAATTTATGAAAAATATGCTTCTTTTAGTTTAAAAGATTCCTTAGAGTCACAAATTGATTCTCATTTAATTGATCAATTAAAATTATTAACTTCGGACTCTTTAATGAAACAGAAATCTGTAAAAATTATAAATTCTAATTTATGCAGTATTTTTGTGAATGGACAGGAATTGAAATCTGATTCTGTGTTGCTGCCTCTTAAAATGCCTAGTGTTTTATCGGCGAGTTGTACGAATGGCTCTTATTCGAAGTTTTTTTCTTCTGAAAAAATAACCTCAATCAAAATTTCTCCGCAAATGCCAAATACATTTTATTCTATGCCGCATTTTTCGGCATTGCCGCGGGAGCAAATTCAGGCGCTTCGCCCTGCTATTGTCATTCTTATTTTTTGGTCGCATTCCGGCAAGTACTTAGAATCCTGTATGGTAGATCCTAAGAGTTTTCTTGTTGTTAAAAAAACACGTATTTCGCTGTCGTCAAAAAAAGATTTAGATGAAGCGGGCGATAACCTTATCATGTTCTTAAAGTCAGTTAGGCTTGCCTCTTTTAAAATTTATAACTCGGACTTGACCTCAAGTCGCAATTGACCTATTCCCTTGCTCATAAATTGCTGTCAAAAGGTTGTCGTTTTAATACCAGCTTTTTCACATCTTTTTTGGCTAGATTATCTGCTTATTTCATACGCTTTTTAATTTTAATGCTGATTAAATTTGAAGATCTTTACTGCCAGAATTTTTATTCCCACACTATTGACAGTGTCTTTTAATCTGGGCTACCACTATATATGACAAATGCCGGCATTTTCATCCTACTCTTTGAAGTGCCGCAACTCCTCTAACTGGACGATTTGCGGTCGATGAATTTCCGCGGCATTGTATACCATTCATTTGTATGGCTATGTATTAACTGCTCTTTTCTTTGAGTCAAGACGTGGAACGACTTGTACACCATCTGGAGAAATTTCATGGCGATGTCCTCTTACAGACCTTATCACCCTAAAGCGAATCTTTCAGAATTGAATTTTTCTAATGTAGATTTCAATTCTTCCATACCAAATATTATTCTTGATGTACGTCCTCTGATTGAACAAGGAAGAGAATACTCATACATTGCAGCGAGTTTATTGTCAGAACAACTTCGTCTTGAAGTTTTAAATACAATAGGAATGAGCGCGCAGCCGTCTTCAGCTCCTGAGCAAGAAAAACACTATCCGACACTTTCGGAATATGTGGCGTTTGGCACATCACAAGGACAATTGTCTTCTCGTTTACGCGAGCTTGATTTAGAATATTTAAACTCTTGTATTCGACATGAACGCAATTATTTATTTGATTATTTGGGCTCACATACTCTTTATGATCGCTATCTTTTGCATAAAAAAGGCATGCGCTACGAATCCTTTCAGCATTTCTGGATGCGCGTGGCTATGGGTGTTGCTCTGGCAGAAGGTAACGCTGTGGAAGCAACAAAACATGCTGCAGAATTTTATGAAGTTGTATCGCAAATGCTTTATGTACCAAGTACTCCTACGTTATTTAATTCGGGAACAAATCATTCGCAAATGTCGTCTTGCTTTTTAACGACAACACAAGATGATTTGCTCGATATTTATCGTCAGTATTCTGATAACGCAATGCTTTCTAAATATGCAGGTGGTTTAGGTAACGACTGGACAAATATTCGTGGCAGCGGCAGCTGGATTAAAGGAACAAATGGACGTTCGCAAGGCGTTATTCCTTTTATTAAGGTACAAGATTCCTCTACTATTGCTGTAAATCAAGGTGGAAAAAGAAAAGGTGCTGTGTGTGCTTATCTTGAAACATGGCACTTAGACATTGAAGATTTTTTAGAACTTAGAAAAAATACCGGTGATGAACGCCGTCGTACTCACGACATGAATACAGCAAATTGGATTCCCGATTTGTTTTTAGAAAGAGTTGAAAGTAACAGTGAGTGGACATTGTTTTGTCCTTCTGAAGCAAAAGACTTACACGAATCTTACGGTGAAGAATTCAAGCGCCTTTATGAGATTTATGAACAAAAAGCAGCACAAGGTGAAATACAAAATTATAAAAAAGTTTCCGCTGTACAATTATGGCGTAAAATTTTAACGATGATTTTTGAAACAGGACATCCTTGGGTTACATTTAAAGATCCTTGTAATTTAAGAAGTGCGCAACGTCATGCGGGGGTTGTACACAGCAGTAATCTTTGTACAGAAATCACTTTAAATACAAATTCTGAAGAAACTGCCGTTTGTAATTTGGGATCGATTAATTTAAAAGCCGTATTTCAATCTGAAAATCCTGCAAAAACATTAGCGCACGCAGTCAGTGTGGGAATGCGTATGCTTGATAACGTTATCACTGAAAACTTTTATCCCATTAAATCTGCTGAGACAGCAAATCATAGACACCGTCCCGTAGGACTCGGATTTATGGGCTTTCAAGATGTTTTATACATGAAGAAAATTCCTTATTCTAAACCTGAAGCTATGTGGTTATCAGAAAAAATTGCGGAATATATTAGCTTTCATGCCATTAAAACTTCCGCATTATTAGCGGCCGAAAGAGGATCCTATTCTTCTTACCAAGGTTCGGTTTGGTCTAAAGGTAAGGTACCAAAGGACACCATAACCGAATTAGGAAGTCATGTGCGTATTCCAGAAGCTCCGACAACGTATGTTACTTTATCAAACGAACAAAAACCTTGTGAAGATTTATTGTTTGCTGATGGTTTCAAACATAAATTAGACTGGGATGAAGTTCGGCATCTTGTAGGCAAAGGAATGAGAAATAGTCTTTGCTTAGCAGTGGCACCAACAGCGACAATTTCAAATATTTCAAATTGTACACAATCTATTGAGCCTACATATAAAAATCTCTATGTAAAAAGTAACATGGGTGGTGACTATACTATTATCAATGAATATTTAATTGATGATTTAAAAGCATTGGGTCTTTGGAGTGCTGATTTATCTCGTGAATTAAAGCGCTATGATGGTGCTTTAGATGACCTTGATGTACCAGAACATATTAAAGAATTATATAAAACAGCATTTGATATGGAACCAGAACAATTGATTCGTTGTGCTTCATTACGTCAAATTTATATTGATCAAGCACAAAGTTTAAATTTATATATGTCTGCGCCCAGTGGAAAGAAAATTGATGAAATGTACCGTTATGCTTGGCATAGTGGTCTTAAAACAACTTATTATCTGCGTACAAGAGCCGCAACAGGGGTTGAAAAATCAAGTTTATCTTCGGTAAAAAGAAAAGAAACAATTTTACCACCTGAAGTAAAAGCATGTTCTATAGACAATCCTGAATGTGAATCTTGTCAATAAGATTTATAATTCACAAGGAGAATTTAAATGTTAATTAATGAAATTAGACCGCAGCTTATGCCTTTTCAATATCCTTGGGCATGGGATGAATTTAAAAATTTATGTAAAAATCACTGGCTTCCTCAAGAAATTTCAATGGCTTCTGATATTGCACAGTGGAAAAATCAAGGTTACCTTACGCAAGATGAGCGTCACCTTATTAAAAAAATCTTAAGTTTTTTTGCGAATACCGATGTGTTAGTTGGCGATAATATCATTATGGCTATTTATAAGCACATCACAAATCCAGAGTGCCGCCAGTATTTAACGGCTCAAGCATTTCAAGAAAGCATTCACTCATGGAGTTATTCCCACATTGTGGAATCGCTTTCTATGGATCAGCAAGAAGTGTTTGGTGAGTTTAAAAAAGTAGGAACAATTAAAGATAAACACGACTTTCAAGCACAGTTTTTTGAAGGTATTTTAAATGAAGGTTTTACAACAAAGACAAAAGAAGGTCGTGCTTTATTTTTGAAAAATCTTTGTGCTTATTATGTGGGCATGGAGGGAATGCAGTTTTATAGTGCCTTTGTTTTGTTACTAAACTTTAAACGCCGCAATCTTCTTGTGGGAACATCGGAACAACTGGAATATATTGTGCGCGATGAGAGTTTACATTGTCGCTTTGGCACCAAATTAATCAATCAATATATTGAAGAAAATAGAGATATTTGGACACCGGAATTAAAAGCCGAGGTTTCTAAAAATATTGAGCATGTGGTTGAACTTGAAGATGCTTTTGTAGCTGATTCCTTACCGCGCGATATTTTAGGATTGTCCCGTTCGCAATTTGCACGTTATATTCGTTATATTGCAGATAGACGTATTGAAAGCATTGGTCTCGATCCTATTTATGGTGAAGAAGAAACACCTTTCCCTTGGATGAATGAGATTATGGATCTCCCTAAAGAAAAGAATTTCTTTGAAACTCGTGTGACAGAGTACCAAACAGGATTTGGATTAGAATGGTAATTTGAGGAGATTGTGTGAAATAAATTCGCGTTTTAAGTTACCTTAAACTCATTTGTTTCCTAATGCTAACAAAAATAATGGGGTGTTCCTCCTCCTCCTCAAAATATCCTTTAACGGATCATTGCAACGGCTCAAAATTTTATAATCCTGTTGAATCCTCGGAGCACGGATTTTTGGATGTTGTAAAGTTAATGTTTGCATTTTCATTTGAAAATTGGCCAGAAAAATTAGAAAATTCAATAAATTTAGATATAAAATGAACACTAAAAGAAAATGAAATTGCTGTTACTTTTGTGAATTATGCCACAGTTTTAATTCAAGTAGCAGGTTTACTGCAAAAATTAAAAGGTGCTTTTTCTCCAACATTTTTTTCCATTAGGTAATAAATTATTATTAAGTAACTATGGAATTGAAAATGTAAAAAAATCGATTGGGGTCTTGGGGGAGTAGAAGCGAAAACTGTCGGTATGCGCTAGTTGACATATTATGTTATATAAAAATACCCATTTTATGTCACTTCCTAAATATATTGCAACTAAAGGAACTATTTCTTTAATCAAAAAATTTTTAGATATTGTAAAAAAATCTGCATCAATTATAGCCCTAAAAATACAATAAATTAAAGACTGGTGGGAGTTTGGACAACAACAAGATGCAAGAAGTAAGGAAGAACAAAGGGAAAAACTTATAGCAAATAATCGACAAGGACAAGATAGAGATCTTAATAGAAATGGTGGTTCTACTGGTGCTCACGGAAAAATTGTTGATAGACCTATGAGATCTTCTGGTAGTGCAGCTGAAAGAAATTCAAGAACTGCAAGATAGTTTCTTTAATTTTCTAAAGTAATATATAAGAGTAAAGTTTAATATTATGTTATCAATTAAAAAAGGTTCGAAACAAAATTTAATAAAAGGAATTAGTGTTGGAGAATCTGCAATGTACATTTTAAGAATATAAGCGTCAAAAGTTAAAAAAACTATTGGTAATATCATAAAAACAAATGCGCCTAAAAAAGATATAAACATTAGAGTGGTATAAAGTGTTACATAACGAATGAGAATATCTTTAGTTCCATTATACTTATAAATTATAAAAAATGCGATAATATCTAACCCGTATTTTAAAAATGCTATTATATTATTATTTAAAGGCTCTCCTAAAAGCCATATCTTAACTATATTTGCTGTAATTTCCTCAATAGATTGAATCAAAAAATAATATGGAAAGCCAAAACTGATAAAAATAAAAAGATAAATTACCATTCTTTTTTCTGATAATTTATTTTTTGATAATATATCAATCAATTTATTTGGGTTAAAATACATTTTATTACCTTTAAAACCTATTTTGAATAATTCAAAATAGGTTTTTTTATATCATGATATTTTAATTAAATCAATTAATTAAATCTTTATCTATACTTCCGCAGCAGTAGAAGTGAGAATTTATTAATTTTATGACAAAAAACAAAAGAAGCCGTATATAGACCTTCCGATTGATGGAGGGCGTCATGACTATTTCTGTTTACTTTGCTGAAGGCTTTGTTGATTTACTTAAAAAAGTTCGATTTAAAGATCCCAGACCATTAGTTCAGAAAAAAGCAGAAGCGCTCATTTTGCATACACATAGCATACCAATTAAAGAAATTTTAAAAATATTAGGTTCTTGTGAAAATACAATTTGTTCTTATTTTCATGAATTTAGGAAGAACGGAATTGAAGGTTTACTTGAAAAAAAAATTGTAAAAAGAAAAAGTGAACTTTACAATTTTCGAGAAATGATTGAAGAAGAATTTCGCAAAAATCCTCCGCAAACTTCAAAAGAAG